>SLED01000228.1 GCA_007124945.1 Salinibacteraceae bacterium
AGCCATCGGGCGAAAACATAAATTTAAACATACAGCTTACTCATCCGAGAGGGTCACAAAAATACGCGGTTCCCGCTCGGGGTCCGAACCGGGACCGATTAGCAGTACCGCGTCGATGGTATTGTCGGTATCAGGTATGCGGAGTTCGAGTCCTTCAACCTCTGAGGGCAGTGTCGCGAGCTTCTTTTGCTGCAGGTAGCGCCGGAAACTGAGCTCTGAGTTCTGATCTGGGTCCCGGAAGCGGAGCTCACCATCCTCCATCAGGAAAACCCTGATATCAAGGAGGGGCGTACCGGCATCAGCAAACACAACGTCGCCGTTGGAATCGACGGCCACAAGGCTTAGCCGGTCAGATCGCGGGCGCTGAAAATCTGGCGATTCGGAGTCCAGTACCTCCACATTGATGTGCACCCGCAATTCGGCTCCGTTGAGCACCGCAGATCGCAGTTCATCGGTGTTAAAGTCAACTCTTATGGCAGCACCATTGGGTGCGTTCACATCGGGAGAGGAGGGTATCCCATCCTGAAAAAGCACCACACCTTCAGGAAGCGTCACGCCACCGCGGCGCTCAAGTGCTGTAATCCTGTCCGAAGGTGTCAGAGTCGTTTCTGTCAGTCCAGCGGAGTGAATCCGGAGGCGAGTTTCATTCATGTCTGCACCCAGCACTGCACCCACACCATTTCGTTCAGCGGTAAGCCGAAACCCTCGAAAGGCGTCATTGAACTCCTCTGGGTTCAGCGTTAGCAAGTCTTCGTTTTCGGCTACCCAGTCGTCGAATAGACGCACGGAGACCAGGGAGTCGCTCGCGGTATAGGTGGCTTCACCGACAAGTTCACCTACCTCCAGTGATGTGTCAGCAGGTGCATCAGAGCCGCTCCATTCCTCAGCAGACGTGATTTCATGGACGAAAAGGGTCATGGCCGAGGTCGAATCACCGTAGAGGTAATTTGGCTCGAACTCGACGATGACACTGTCCACGGGTGTGTTGGGGCTTTCAAGCTCGTCTTCTGATCTGACGAAATTGATGTACCCCGTTGCCTCGATCAGGCCGAGCTCCGGGTCGTCCACAATACCCATTAGAACGCGGCTGGTGTTGCCGGTCTTGGGTACGCGGTCTGCCGGAGTAAAGTCGGCAAGTTGCAGCGTGTCCACCTGCGGACTCACGCGCTCCGATATAAGGTCCGTACCCACGGAGGCCGGGTCATCACAAGCCGCAAAAACGAAGAAGCCGGCCACCAGGAGGACGGCGAAGGGGGAAACGCACCGCTTCATAAAAACAAAGGTATGTAAACAACCAGGAAGACGACAGCCGGGACATGCCCCTGCCTCGCATACAATCGGGAGCCTGCTACGTTGCGTACGTTTTTTACCGTACCCGTTGCAAACCCGACGGTGACGTATGCGATAGGAATACGCAGGTTTCCCGCTGCCGTCTGGTACGTTCGGCTATGCCGGCACGCTCTCTCGCGTCTTGCTATAAAGATCTAAGAGCTGCGATGCGCGACCATCATCCTCTCCGTTAAACACATGTCCACCATTTGTGGGACTAATATGGGCAGGGAAGATGGCTGCGTCGGCGTGGTTTAGTGCCGCTGTGCTAAGTGCCTGACCGTTCACTTCACCATTCACTTCCAGCTTAGCCGACTCAGCAAGGCCGTTGGTTAGCAGGGCTTCTGCGTCGATGCCGTCTGGCGTGTAAATGACTTTTGTCTCGTCGAATAGCTCGTGCGAAGCATACTCTGAACGCAGCAACACAGGAAGAAAGCTGCTTACCCAGCCGAAGGCATGTACGATATCGGGTTTCCAGCGCAGCTTGCCGACCGTTTCCAGTACGGAACGCCCAAAGAAAAGCGCCCGCTCGGCGTTATCGTCAAAAAGCTCACCGTTGCTATTGGCGTGAAGCCCTTTCCGCTTGAAGTACGTCTTGTTGTCCATGAAGTAGACTTGAAGCCGTGTGCCTGGAATAGAGGCCACACGCACTTTGAGCGTTTCTGTCACATCGCCCATCTTGATGTCCGTACCAGAGAGGCGTATAACCTCATGAAGCCTGTTTTTTCGAGTACTGATAGTCCCATATCGAGGCATCATGATCCTCGCGTCCAGATCGTCGTCAAGCGCCATCAACTCTTCCGGCAGGGTGCGCACGAGGGCGGCTACATCGGAAACGTTGGAGAACGGTGTGACTTCACCGGCTACAAACAGTACGCGGGCTGGTGTGGGCATGGAATATCCAAAGATTGAATGTACAGAAAACGGGCATGCTATGAGCGAGCTGCCGGGGAACCGCCACGCAGATACAGTACATACTGACAGATAAGCATTCGTGGCGATACAACGATCCAAACGAGCTGTCGTACCACCCCGGCACACCACGCACAGTTGCGGAATATAGGCCTAAAATTGGTCATATTCAAGGCTGCACACCCTTTCCGCCCATAACCTATTTCCGGAGTGGGCGTATGCAGCAGTTCCGAATCATACAGCGAGGCCATCATCATGCTTTTTAATAAGACACCTGAAAATGAGCCGCTTGCTCAGGAAGCGCCCGCCGAAGCGGCGAGTCCCCGGCCACCCTTCGGCATGGCATTCGGGGGAGGAGGAATGAAGGCGTGGGCCCATCTCGGCGTGCTTGAGGTGCTGGAGCGGTATGGTCTGCGTCCGGATGTGATGGCTGGCTGCAGCTCCGGTGCCCTGGTCGCCGCCTATTATGCCGCTGGCTTTAGCTTGCAGGATCTGAAGTCGCTCATGCAGGAGCACCGCACCAGCGCCCTGTTTTCACTCAGGTTCGATGGCGTTGGGCTTCTTTCAGCAGAGGATTTTCGCGAATTTCTGACCGGGCATCTCGGTGATCTGCAGCTTGAGGACCTGGAGACGCCGTTGAATATCATCTGTACGGATCTTGACAGTGGGCGCGAGGTGGTGCTGAGCCAGGGGCCGATCGTAGATGCACTGATCGCGACGACGGCCATTCCCGGACTTTTCTCGCCGGTGCGTCTTCGCGGTCGCCTGTTGATTGATGGTGGATTGACCAACAACGTGCCGGTCAGTGCGCTGGTCAATCGCGGCGCGCGATACACAATTGCTGTTCGTCTCCATGAAGGCGTAACAGCACTCGCCCGGCCACCCCAGCGACGCATGAAAGGGCAAAACGGCGGGGCGCTCACCATGTGGGCACAACGGCTCGCACGCAGTCTTAGGCCCGATGAAAGCGTTCCGGGCGGACTCGAAATCTTCGGGCGCTCACTTGACATCGTGATTGCCCAGCTGGAAGGCTATCGTCTGCAGGCGTATCATCCAGACATCCTGATTACGCCACAGGTCGGGCATGTGGGTACCCTGAGCATAACAGAAGATCCGAAGGCCATCTACGATCTCGGCGTGATGGCGGCGGAGGAACAGGCGGAAGAGTTGGAGCGGCTGGCAGACCTTTTGAATGCCGAGGAGGAAGCGAGTTGAGAAGTGCCAACGGTGTTGCGCTGAACATCCCACGAGGCGTAGCGGTCTCAACTGTGTATTGTGCGGCAACCTCGCGTATACGAGCTAACGATGGATCCTTGAAATGAATCATCCCAATTCGGCGGTTCAGGCATTTACAAACGGGCAAGACTCATCTGCCTCCGTGCCAGCGCCGCTCATTTTGTTTGATGGGGTCTGCAACCTCTGTAATGGAGCGGTGAATTTTGTTATCGACCGCGATCCTGACGGACTGTTTACGTTTGGGGCGCTTCAGTCAGAGGAGGCTCAGCCTATCCTGGAAGAATATGGTCTCTCGGCTGCGTACCTCGACAGCCTTGTGTTGATCGAGAACGGCGAGGTGTATCAGAAGTCGGCAGCCGCTCTGCGTATTGCCAGACGGTTGCGTGGTGCGTGGCCGTTGCTCTCAGTTTTTCTCGCAGTGCCCCCCGTGTTGCGAGATGTAGTGTACGACTGGATTGCGGCGAACCGGTATAGCTGGTTTGGCAAGCGCGATGAATGCCGAATCCCGACGCCCGAACTGAAGGAGCGCTTCCTTTAATCCTGGTTATCGCGCCGAGTGATTGTAGCTTTGAGTAGCCTCTACATCCCGGTCGTTTGCTTTCTGCTACCAACCTACCATGGTGCGAAGCGTTACAATATTTCCCGGTTGAGCACTGACAACATAATTCCCAATGGAGCACATCGACTCTTGGCCTGATTTTGTCCGGCGCCTGTTCTGGGAATATGATCTCGCAGATCTGTCCTGGGAGGAGGACCGCAACCTGATCATACGGCGCATTCTGTGTGAAGGGAATCATCGCGCGATTCGGTGGCTGCGCGAAAACGTGTCGGATGCGGGGCTTCGCCACTGGCTTTTGGAGCGTTCGGGTGATCACCTCTCCCCGAGGCAACTCCGGTTCTGGGAGCTTATGCTGGATCTGCCCTCTGATCAGGTGGACAGCTGGGTTGAGCAGCGACGACGCAGCATCTGGCACTCACGGACCGGGGCGTGATGTTTTACGAAGAGGCGATTGCAGATGACCAGAGAGATGTGTTGAAACTGCTCGGGCCGGTTGCCAGCGAACACAACTTTTATCTTGCGGGTGGGACGGCGGTTGCTATCCATCTCGGGCACCGCCGCTCGGTCGATTTCGATTGGTTTCGGTCAGAGCCCTTCTCGGATCCGATGGAATGGGCTCAGGCCCTTCGAGATAGGGGCGTTCCGTTTGATACAATCTCGGTTGATGAGGGCACCCTGCATGGGAGTATTTCGGGCGTACGAACCAGCTTTTTCGAATACAGCTATCCGCTGCTGTCGTATTCCGAAATGTGGAGCGAGTACGAGACGCGGTTGGCCTCGCTGGACGATCTGGCATGCATGAAGCTTGTGGCCATCGCTCAGCGGGGTACGAAGAAGGATTTCGTGGATCTGCACGCGATTTGCAAACAGCATCGCCCGCTTGCTGAACTCCTATGTCTTTATGAGCAGAAGTATAGGACAGACGATATCGCCCATTTACTCTATGCCCTCACGTACTTCGATGACGCAGACTCCGAGCGCATGCCGACAATGCTTTGGGATATTGACTGGCACGCCGTAAGGGGAGATATACGTACATGGGTCCAGGAAATAGACGCATAACGCTGAATTTCAGTGAGGGGATGCCACCTGCACTTTTGTCGTGAAGACACGAGACCATCGGGTCTGTCGAGCCGACTAAGAGACGTGATGTACCGTGGTTACGGTTGGCTCAACACCCTCCGCCGCGCGCGGCTCGGCGCCTCCCTGAAGGGAGGGGAGGCGATCCTCGTAAGCGTGGTGCTGAATTTGATAAGGTCAGCACGACGAACTGCCCGTTGGGGAAACGAGGCGGAGCCCGAGGGCCACAAGGTCATGCCACTGGTGCTGGGGTGTCAA
The DNA here is from genome assembly GCA_007124945.1 of Salinibacteraceae bacterium. GTDB lineage: Bacteria > Bacteroidota > Rhodothermia > Rhodothermales > Salinibacteraceae > Tc-Br11-B2g6-7. The sequence continues at coordinate 5,375 of SLED01000228.1, forward strand.
GCCGTCGTCTCGGGCTGGCTTTCTGTGGTGCGCCTCTGCAGACTGTCACCTCGTTCCAACCGTTTCCGCCCGACGACGAGTAGCAGATTCCGATAACTATATTTCCGGCAGCCCGAAAGAAGCGCCAGCCCACTCGCCTCCCTTTGGGAAACGAGCGGAGCGACTAACGGAACGAAGTGAGCAGTTCAAGGCCACGAGGCGTCAGCCCCCTCAGTCGCTGACGCGACAGCTCCCCCGCGGGTGAGCCGATTTTTTAGGATGAAGGCACTGCCATGTCGGACTCTCCCTTCGTTGCAACCGTCTCGGTTGGAACGCACGATCGGGACCGTCTCGGTCCCAGCCGGGGCATGGGTAGCCGCACTGAAGAGATTACTCGCGCGCGTCGCTTCGCTCGGCTCTTCGGTCGCCGAGGGCTCCCTCAGAACGACGCGGGTGGAGTGGTAGCTATACTGCCATTCCACCAAGTTTAGTCATTCTGAACGAAGTGAAGAATCTTGCCGATAGCGTCCAGCATCAGAGTAGTGGGAGCGAAGCCGCGGAGTTGTGGTCGGAAAGTACCTGTCGCGTTCTACGGAGTGACAGGCTATCGAAACGGCGAGATTCTTCGTCGCAAGCTCCTCAAAATGACGTGGGGGGAGAGGAATACCACCAACCCTCCCAAACAAGATCATCCCGCCATAATGGGACTACCCCTTGATAACCCCCAGCGGCCGGAGCTGCGCGACGGTTTTAGAGATGCCGGCCACTTCACAGGCTTTCACCACGTTCTTCACGTCCTTGTAGGCGTCGGAGTGCTCTTCATTGATTGTGCGCTGGCTTTCACCCCGCACGATGATGCCTCTGTCAGCCAACTCCTTGCCGATGTTGCGGCCCCGGGCTTCCTTTTTGGCCTGCCGGCGGCTCATCTTCCGCCCCGCACCGTGACACGTGCTACCAAACGTTTTCTCCATAGCTGTTTTGGTACCGGTAAGCACGTAAGAATAGCGTCCCATGTCGCCGGGGATGAGGACAGGCTGGCCGATGTCTTTGTACTTGCCCGGTACGTCGCGGGCACCCGGCCCGAAGGCACGCGTTGCGCCCTTCCGATGCACGCATACCTCTTGCTCCGAGCCATTAACTTTGTGAATCTCAAACTTCGCGATGTTGTGCGCTACCTCGTATATTGTGTACAGCCCCACATCGCGCGGGCTCATGCCCAGTACCTCCTCAAAAGACGTGCGGGTGTTATGCGCCATGACCTGACGGTTGGCAAACGCGTAGTTTATCGCGCACCGCATGGCACCGATGTAGCGCTGGCCCTCCTCAGACTGGATGGGAGCACAGGCAAGCTGCCGGTCGGGGAGGTTAATGTCGTACTTCTTCATCGCCTTATCCATCACGGAGAGGTAATCATCGCACACCTGATACCCGAACCCGCGCGAACCGGAGTGGATAATGACGGTCACCTGGCCGGGAAACAGTCCCATCGCGCTCGCGGCCTCTTCGTCATAGATCTCGGCGACGTGGCCTACCTCCAGGAAATGGTTGCCCGACCCTAGGGTGCCGAGCTGCGTGGTACCCCGGTCAATCGAGCGATCCGAAAGATAGTCCGTTATTCCTCCGTCCACTTGCCCGTTTTCCTCGATGACATCCAGGTCAGCTTCCGATCCGTAGCCGTGTGATACCGGCCAGCGCGCACCTTCGACAGCCACCTTCCTCACGTCCTCCTTCGAAACGGTCATTGCGCCAGAGGCTCCTACACCTGTTGGCACACGGGCGAACAGGATATCGACCAGCTTTTCCAGGGAGCCTTCGATATCATCCTTCGAGAGCTTCGACCCCATCAGGCGGACGCCGCAGTTGATGTCGTAGCCAACCCCGCCGGGCGAGATCACACCATCCGACGGGTCAAAGGCGGCTACTCCACCGATAGGGAAACCGTACCCCCAATGGATATCCGGCATTGCGATGGATGCTTTCAAGATGCCAGGCATATGAGCGACATTCACTGCCTGCTGCACCGCGTCGTCGGAGGATATATCCTCCAGCATTTCCTCGGTGGCGTAAATGTGCGCGGGTACCAGCATGTCGCCTGTTCGAGGAACTTCCCAACAGGCATCGGAATGCGGACGAAGCTCAATCATGGCAGGAGGGGATATAGGTCAGAAGAGCGCGCCGAAACAACACATGCTGTAATGAGCAAAGGGGGTTGCAGATTCACTCGCTGCCTAATATGAAGCCGCTTTTTACATGTGAGGACCGATGGCTGGGTCGAAGGTGGTGAGATAGAGAGGCCGGCAGTGAGCGTATAGCTACATGTCGAAAATTATCTCCGCGTGCCACAAGCCATTCTCCTTCTCGATGGAAAGGCCGTGATACGTCACGGCCTTAATTTCCGTGAAGATATCGTGGCGCTCGCGATCGATAGATTCGCCCGCAATGGTTGCTGCAAGTTCTTGCTCGGTGAAGGAGGTAATCTCGAACGTGCGAAAGACGAGATGCTCTTGGATATGCAGGAAGTTGACCTCCGAAAGCCAGTTGCGCATTAGCTCTTGTAGATCGCCTCCTGAAGCCCGGACGTCTCTTGTGATTTTTGCCTCCACCGACTCGATGTCCGTGAGCAGTGAGAGCATTCCATGGGCGGCACGTTCGAATAAGGTTTTGAGGTCATCAGCCTGCACCGCGATGCCGATGTCAGCGGTGTGATCGAGCTCACGGAGCCAATCGGGGGAGGAGATCATGGTACAAAGCGAGTCGGTTGAGAAGGCGTTGAGGTCAGGCATCCTTGGCCTGCGCTACGGTTGCGCGGAGTGTGAGCACGAGTCCGGCGCCGAGCACAACGAGGGCGCCCGCTATTCCGAAGGCGAGCGTGTAGCTAAGCGATGCCAGCCATCCGCCGCCGAAGCTACCGATCGCACCGGCAAGCGCGGAGGCAGCTGCGTAAACGCCGAGGGCCTCGCCGCGGATCTCCTCGGCAGCGAGCCGTGAGACCAGCGTCGCCGCCGTGACGGCAATCAGTGCCCAGGCCACCCCGATCAGCAAAAAGACGAGCGTCACTACACCAAGCCCGATCACTGTCGCGCCAAGTACCGCACCCGCGAGGGCGACGGCCGGGAGAGCGGTGCCCCGAATCGCAAGTCCGAGTGCCTGCAGACTACCAAGGTTGTAGGATCCGGCCAGCGCTCCTGCCCGCCCGAAAAAGATGGCGGCACCCAGGCTCGATACCAGGTACAGAACAAAGATGGCTCCCGAGGAGAAGCCGGTATCATCAAGAAAGATCGGCAGTGGCGCAAAGAAGACTGCAAACCCTCCGAAAAAGAGTAATACGGCGACATAATAGACCGACAGGCGCGGGGAGAAGCGCTCGATAAAGAGCTGCGGGTTAAGCGATTTCGAGGTCCAGTCGGTGACGCGGCCCGGTGTAAACGGAAAGGTGGCGCCGCGGATGTTGAAGCGTGGCGCGTTGCGGATGGCCAGGCGGAGCGTGCGGGGCGTGGCCTGCCGAATCGCTGAGCGCTCGGGCACCGCTAACCCAATCCCGATGGCACCGAGCGCACCGGCGACCGCACATCCCCAGAAAAAGTATCGCTGGGCCGCAATGGTGTCCATGTACGCAACCGCAACCGAAGACCATACAGCTCCGACCACAAGTCCGGCGGTCCAGCCCCACCCCTGAAACGTGTTCAGCTGTGCGATGCGATTCTGCCAGTCCTCTTCAGCTGCACCCTCGACCGAAAGCAGCGTGAGTGATGGTCCGATAGCGGCAAAGCAGAACCAG
>SLED01000329.1 GCA_007124945.1 Salinibacteraceae bacterium
GAATGCTTGACGCCGCGTGTCCCGGTGAAGTCTTCAGCAGCCCCGTTCCGGAGCAGATGCAGGCAGCGACTAAAGCTGCTGACGGTGGTGCGGGTGTGCTACACATCGTCAAGAACTACACAGGCGATGTGATGAACTTTGAGATGGCAGCTGAAATCGCTGAGGACGACGGCATAGACGTCCGGTCGGTGGTGATTAACGACGATGTGGCCGTGGAGGACAGCACGTACACCGCCGGGCGCCGGGGCGTGGGCGGAACGGTGCTGGCCGAGAAGATATGTGGTGCAGCGGCTGAAGAAGGACGGTCGCTGGACGAGGTAGCCGACCTCTGTAAACGCGTTAACGACGAAGTGCGCAGCATGGGTATGGCGCTTACTTCCTGTACGGTGCCAACAGCGGGCGAACCCACGTTTGATCTGGGCGAGGACGAGATGGAAATCGGCATCGGCATCCACGGCGAACCGGGACGCAAGCGCAAGAAGCTGCAGCCCGCCGACGCGATCGTCGATCAGCTAATGGATCCGATCTTGAGTGATCTGCCCTTCAATAAAGGGGATAACGTACTGCTCTTCGTGAACGGGATGGGAGGCACGCCACTAATCGAATTGTATCTGGCCTACCGGAAAGCGGCAGAAGTCGCTGAAGATCATGGCTTGAACGTGGTAAGAAACCTGGTAGGGCCGTACATCCCCAGTCTGGAGATGGCCGGCGTCTCGATTACGCTCCTGCGGATGGACGACGAGCTGGTGAAGCTCTGGGACGCCCCTGTTCACACTCCGGCACTCCGGTGGGGCGTCTAACCCGACTGAAACGTGAAGCTCATCAGGTAGAAAAGTGTTACCGCCAGCAATGGTAGACGACACTTTTCTACTGTTGATGTGTGGCAAATAATCTTCGCCCACTCCACTCTCAAGAAACCGTTCGATGCAATGCCCATCACAAACGATGACGTCCACGCCTGGCTCAAGGCATTCGCTGCTCGTGTTCAGGAAGAGAAAAGTTACCTGACCCGGCTCGATTCCGCTATCGGCGATGGGGACCACGGGCAGAACCTCAACCGCGGACTGCAGGCCGCGCTGGACCGTGTTGGGAACGAGGACGATATCGCCACGACGTTTCGCAACACTGCCATGGCACTCATCTCTAAAACCGGAGGGGCCAGCGGTCCTTTGTACGGCACCTTTTTTATGGATGCTGGAAAGGCTGCACCCGAGAGCGATGAGCTAACCCTTGAGCACTGGGCTATAATGATGCGGGCCGGTCTGGGTGGGGTTATTCGGCGGGGAAAAGCAGAGACCGGGGAGAAGACCATGCTCGATAGTATCACTCCAGCCGTAGAATCGCTGGAGCAGGCAGCCCAGGCGGAGCGCGATCTCCGCGAAGCTCTGCTGGCCGCGGCGACAGCAGCAGAAGAGGGTATGAAGGCCACGATCCCGATGATCGCTACCAAGGGTCGAGCCAGCTATCTCGGTGAGCGGAGTAAAGGGCATCAGGACCCGGGGGCTACATCATCCTACTACCTCTTCGAGGCAGCGGCAAAAGCACTCGGCAATGGCTGAGACACTTGTCACTAACCGCGGAAAATAGCTGATACCCGGAAGGGATTTTCTCATGGTTCGAATCGTTCTCGTTGCCCATAGCCGTGCGCTTGCAGAGGCGCTCGTTGATTTCGCGCGGGAGATGGCTGGCGAGGAGGTCTGCATCGACGTGGCAGCCGGCGCTGGCGATGACGGCGAGGATTTCGGTACCGACGCAAGCGCGATCGTTGAGGCCATCATGGCCGGTGACGTAGAGGACGGCGTGCTGCTGCTCGTAGACGTTGGCAGCGGCATCCTCAGCACCGAGATGGCGCTGGAGCTCCTGCCCGATGACGTGCGCGAAAAGGTGCGTCTCTGCCCCGCACCTTTTGTGGAAGGCACCCTTTCAGCATCGGTCCAGGCAAGTCTCGGTGCCCCGTTCGACGAAGTGTACCGCGAGGCGTTTACCGCTCTTGAACAGAAGAGAAACCAGATCGAGGGCGAGTTCGGCGAGCCGGTACCCCCGGCGGAAGAGCCTGCGGATGACAGTGAGGCGGTCGAGCGGGAGGTAACGATTATCAACGAGCATGGGCTGCACGCCCGGCCTGCAGCTCAGTTTGTGCGGGCCGCCGCACGGCACGATGCTCGCGTTACGGTAGAAGACCTCACGAGCGGCCGCGGCCCGGTCTCCGCCACGAGCATCTCGGCGGTATCCACCCTTGGGGCGGTGAAGGATCACACATTGCGCCTGCGAGCGTCCGGTGCCGAGGCGGAGGCCACGCTCGATGCGTTGGAGGCGCTCATCAACGATGCGTTCGGCGAACACGAACAGCCGGCCGAGACGGAGGTGGAGGTGGAAGCGCACGCCACGAACGGCACCGCGGAAGCGACGGACGCTATCGAGGGTGTACCCATCATGCGAGGTACCGCGCTGGGGCCGGCGGTCGTCTACCGCCCGCAAATCCCCGACCTGCCCGACGAGCCGCCGGATGATCCGGAGGCCGCGTGGGAAGCGTTCGAACAAACGCTCGACGAGGTGCGCGAGGCGCTTGGCAAGGAAGCCGCGTCGGGCCCCGCGGATGTATCCGGTATTCTGGATGCCCAGCAACTGCTGCTCTCCGACGAGGAGGTGCTTGGTCGCGTCCGGGACGCGGTAGTGGACGAGACCAAGCCGGTAGCGCTCGCCTGGAACGACACGGTAACGGCGGTGGCTGAGGAGTACGAAGCGCTCGACGACCCGTACCTGCAGCAGCGTGCGGCAGACGTGCGCGACGTTAACCGGCGGGTAGTCCTTCACCTCCTGGGGGATCCCGAGTCGGCCGCCATGAATCTGCCGGGCGACCCGTTCGTGCTGCTCGCGCAGAGCCTGGTACCGTCTGAGGTGATCAGCCTCCCTGATGATCGCGTGCTCGGTGTCGTCTGCGCTGCCGGCAACCCGACCGCGCACAGCGCTATCTTGCTGCGCTCGCGCGGCATCCCCACGGTCTTCGGCGCGGGCGAGACGGTGATGGATGTTGCTGATGGTACCATGGTTGCGATTGATGGCGGCGATGGGTTGGTCTGGCTGGATCCGGAGCCGGACGTGAGGGAGCGCCTCGAAGAGCAAAAACAGCGACAGGACGAACGAGCGCGGGCCCAACGCGAGGCCGCTCAGGAGGCTGCGGAAACAGCTAATGGTACGGTTGTCTCCGTGGAAGCCAATATCAACCATCCATCGGATGCAGAAGCGGCGGCGCGCTTTGGTGCCGATGGCGTGGGGCTTCTGCGCACGGAGTTTCTGTTTGTTGATCGGGATGAGCCGCCGTCGGAGAAAGCGCAGATCGAGCATCTGACCGCGGTGGCCGCAGCGCTCGGCGGCCGGCCGGTCACCGTGCGCGCGCTGGATGTAGGAGGCGACAAACCCCTGCGCTACGCCCCGCAGCCTGAGGAGCACAATCCGTTTCTGGGATTGCGGGGCATTCGCGTGCTGCTGCGTCAGCCCGGGCTCTTCCGCTCGCAGCTCCGGGCGATCGTGCAGGTGGCCGCGGAGCATCCCATCCGCTTGCTCCTACCCATGATCGCCACGCCGGGCGAGGTGGCCGAAGCCCGCGCGCTGCTCAACGAGGTGCGCGACGAACTCGGCGCCGCTGACGTCTCGCTGCCCGTGGGCATCATGATCGAGACCCCCGCTTCCGCCCTCGCCGCTCACCGCTTTCTGGGTTCGGTGGACTTCTTCTCCATCGGGACGAATGACCTCACGCAGTACACCATGGCCGCCGACCGCGAGCACGCCAACCTCGGCGATCTCTCCGATGCTCTCCACCCGCCGGTCCTCCATCTCATGCAGTACGTCGCGCAGTCCGCCGCCACCGCCGACGTTCCGGTGAGTATCTGCGGGGAGCTGGCCGGGGACATCGATGCAGTGCCGGTGCTGCTCGGCCTCGGCATTCACCGGCTGAGCGTCTCGCCGCCCGCTATTCCCTCGATCAAAGCCACCGTGCGGAAGCTGAATATCTCCGACGCCCGAGAGCTTGCCGCCGAGGCACTCCAGTGCGACGATGCCAGCGCGGTCCGCAAGCTTTCCCGGGGGTTTTGGGAAGAGCACGCGCCGGAGTTCAGTTCGTAGCTACACTCGCGCTTCCCGCGTACTCGGGTCGCGCACGGTCCCACCCACTACGAGCGCAGCGGCTATCAGCACCAGGTTTTTGATGATGTACTGCCCTTCCATCGTCAGCCCGTAGGGGAAGACCGTAAAGCAGACCTCCGGAAGCAATACGAGCGGCAGCATGGTCCCCGGCATCTGCAGAAAGAGAAGCGCGATGGCCAGGCGGAGAAACGGCCGGAAGAGCAGTCCTACGCCGATCAGCACTTCCCATACGCCAAGCACGATCAGGAAGGCGTCCTCATCCACAAAATAGACCGTGTTGCGCACCAGCTCTTCGGCCGGACTGATGCCCAGCGGCTTGAGGATGCCAAACCAGATGAAGATGATGCCGAGCGCGTAGCGCAGGATGAGCACCCCGTACCGCCGCATCCATCCGGCAATCTGCGCATCCAGGTCTTCGAGGTTGAAACGCTTGAGCAGCGCCGCGATCGGGTCAGGCATGGGCATCGCTGGGCATGGTGAGAGGCAAAACCAAAGGCTCTCACGAGAACAGGTCGCCCGGGTTGCTCGCGTGGCGTTACAAGATGGTGAGCGGTCACTAAAGATCGCGTGCGCTCGCCGGGAATACTACGAAGAATCTCCGTCGGGCCGGGCCCGCACTACGAACGCATCCGAAAACTCGGACCGGATGGTGGGAAGCCATTCCTCGGCGGCCTCACGGGAGGGAAAAGCGCCAATCCTGACCCGGTAGTAGGGCTGTTGCCACGTCACTACGGCATCAAGCTGATCGGAGGCACCGGCAGGCCGCTCACTCGCCGGCAGATTTCCCAACCACGTCTCCGCACGTGCCCGCACGGTTTCGGCCTCTTGCCGGTCGTCCGTCAGATGGATCTGCACCCGGTAGTTCACCTCGGACGCGTCCTCCTCCCCGAGCCGCTCCAGCGCCTGGCAGCCGGCCAGCAGCAGGGCCGCGAGAAGCAGCATGGGTAGCCACCGAAATCTTCTGCTATGATCGGAGAGGCATTCTATCATCCGGAAGATCTGTTTTTAGAGGAAGGAAGGTCACGGAGCCGAACTCGCCCGTTTCAAAGCGCCAGGCTTTCATCCCTCGTTACGGAGCTCCAGCCCCGTGGCGGCTTGTATTACGCTTGCGATGAGACCGCCACAGCGCCATCAGCGTAGACTTCCGGCCGGCGGTCTTTGAGGAAAAGTTTGCGCGCAGGCGCGTGCTGGCAATCGTCAAGATCGAGCGTGGCGTACAGGATAGCTTCTTCGCCGCGGGGGGCCTGCGCTACCAGCTGCCCCTGCGGATCGGTGACAAACGAGCCGCCATCAAATGTGAGCACCTCTTCCTCACCCACCCGGTTGGCCAGCGCCATGAAGTACCCGTTCTGGAATCCCCCAACGCGTAATTCCGCCTCAAATAAGCCTTCCGGCCACTCGCCTTGCGCGCCCGCCTGCGGCACCACCACGAGCTCCGCCCCCTGCAGGGCGAGCGCGCGCAGATACTCGGGATAGTGCCGGTCGTAACAGATCGCCACGCCGATGCGGCCGGCGGCCGTATCGTACACCGGCGCGCCGGTATCGCCCGGAGCATAGTAGCCCAGCTCGTGGAATCCGTCATAGTCCGTGATGTGCATCATTCGCGTGCGTCCGAGCAGGCGGCCGTCTGCATCAATGACGGGTGAGGTGTCGAACGCGCGGTCGCCGTCCCGCTCAAACAGATTGATCACCACGACCACCCCGAGCCTGGCGGCGGCTTCCTGAAACGCCTCGGTGGTCGGGCCGGGGATGGGCTCCGCCCGCGCGAGCACGTCCCCCTCGGCACGCCGCTGCGGCCAGAAGGGCGTAAACGACAACTCGGGATACACCACGAGATCTGCCCCCGCTGCAGCCGCGCGCTCCAGCGCCTCCAGCCCACGGGCTACGCTTTCATCAAGGTCGGCGGTGGGTTGCTGTTGTATCAGCGCTATCGTCATGAGTGGCGGGGCAGGTGAAGAGAATGAGGCGATGTCGGCAGGGCTGCATCCCCATCACGAAGCACCCGCTTGACGGTTTCCGTTCGACGTACCCCGTCACATACGTCGAATTGCGCGATGCCTCTTCGAAACGGGAAATGCCTCCGCGGGGGAGCGAAACGGTCCAGCGTGTGCGTCCCGACCGAGGCGGAGGGTTGGAGGGGCAGCGTTTTATCTATTCATCCTCGGATGAAGGTACCTCCTTCGGACACCCCGGCGCGATGGCCGAGCGGTCGATCTCTTCCTCCGAATAAAATCGAATGGTGCCGTCTTCGCTGACCACCCAGATCTCTTCTGCACCAATGGTCCGGTAGAGTGCGCGCTTCTTCTGCATTTCCTCCCTGGTGTTTGAGGTGCTCATCACCTCCACACACACCTCGGGAGCAAGGGTCGAAGGATCGCCTGTTGCGCGCATCTTCTCCCGCCGCTCCCGGCTCATCCACACCACATCGGGGGCTTTCACGCCTTCGGACGTTGCGAGCGCGTACTCGACGGAGATGTGCCCCTCCGGTGCATGCTGCTGAAGGAGCTGAAACAACGCGGATTGCAGATCGGAATGCCGGTTCTTGTGGGGACTCAAGATGATCTGGCCCTGGGCATTGGTTTCGACTTTGTACGGGAGCCCATCGAGCGTGGGATCCGCCACGATCTCGCTCCACCGGTCTTGATGCTCCTCAGCCCGAGTCGTTACGCTTGACATGGAATCAATAGGTGTTGACGGTCAGGCTGCGTGATGCTTCTACATACCCGTGATCGGATGCTGCGTTCGAAAAGGCCTGCCTTCTCCGAGGGGCAATCGCGACACGACACGTCGCACCGCTACGGATGCGACCTACGGCTGGTCAGGCGTTCGTCTCCAGCGCTCAATGGAGCTGTCTAATGGGCAATGGGTGTACGCGTGCGCGTCCGACATCCACACAATCGCGCAGTCGGGGTTGGGCGAGTCATGCGAGTAGAGATAGTCGCCTGTCTCGGGATCATAGCGATCGACGAGAAACCGCAAGGTAGGGGCTGGTTCTTCCACCGTTTGTATGATGCCGACGTACACCCCCTGATCGGTTACGCCAACGAGCGCGCGAATGGAATTAACGTTTGATTGATCCATAGTAAACGATGCTCCCCCACCCAACGCAACCGGTGCGGGATAATCGTTTGGATCTATCGTTTGGCGATGAAAGCGCAGGTCGCCCTCAAGCGTAAACTTCGACAGTCGTCCGCCAAAGCGTCCGACATAAAACATCGATGGACGATTCGGATGTCGAAGCAGGTATCCACTTTTGCCCATCCCCGCAGGTATTTCCGTGGAGAAAACACCTGCGTCTCGTACGCGATCTCCCTCCCCATCATACAGCGTAGCTATCGCCGCAGGTGTACCCGCGTGTATCCAGAAAAACCCACTATCGGCCGCTACCACGTCCACCGGCCCAACGTTACCGACGGGAATAGCCTGTACAAAGCGGCCATCCTCCGCAAACACATGGATTACTCTCCTTCTCGAATCCGGAATCAGGAGGTGCCCGTCGTGCGCAATGGTGATGCGTTCCGGCTCAATAAACTCGCCAGGCCCCTCTCCACGACGTCCAAACTGATCCATATAGCTACCATCCCGGGCATTGAGCACGGTAACATGGGGTGCAGCCCTGTCCAAAATATAGAGCCTGGATTCGTCGGCGTTCGTCGTGATCTGCAGCATCGTTGAGTGCTGTTGCAATTCATACCGCCATGCTAACGTCCACCGCTCCTCACGAAAGCTGCGGTCTGGGTTCTCCTGCGGCTTCGCAACAACGGTGGAATCGCCCTCGTGGAGATGCCCTTCTACATTGGGGTCCGTAAGCGTGAAGTCTGATGGCGGCCCGTCGGGTTCATTCGACGTGCAGCCGGTAAGGAGCAACGCAAGACCAAACGAGAACAGCGCGATGACAAGAGGTGGGTTCAGCAAAATCGTGCGACGTATGCGAAAGATGTACCGACCGTAACGCGTGACATCACGGGCATCGCTCAAACGCAGACCCGGAGGATGTCGCGTGAGTTGTTCACAAAAAGTATACCTCGCCTGTGCTGGAGCGCCAGCGTCTGCGTCCTGCCTCGGATGGAAAGACGTGCCTTACCGAATCCTCGCCTTCGTCTTCAATCGGCTGGCGCCGATTTGCGCTCAGGCTGATGAGGGCGGCATCTGTATCCGCTACCCAACCCTGATTGTCGACACAACATAGACAGGCTGCCCACGGATACAAAACTTCAGCACCAATCCAACATCAGCAGTCAGACACGACCTCAAGCCGCCTCTCGTGGTGGGCCCGTAATCAGGCGATTTGCATTGTTGCGCTAACTGATGCGAGACATCAGCACACAGCGTGCCTCTTTGTCAATGTTGTGCGGCGACTCGATCTTCAATCTCGTGCAATTCATACGTGTATTTATGAAGCTGTGTACCGTCGCCACTTATCGTAAAAAAATACCCCCCAGCAACCGCTCGCAGGCCAATGGCCGATTCGGGCAGTTCAAACGTTGCAAGGTAGGTTAGGTCGTCATCATACACCTGGATGTTCGTGCCCTTTCCCTCATGGAGTAACACGAAGATGTAGCCGTCATCCGCGTACGTCACATCTGAAATTATAGTCTCTTCCGGACGATTCCGAGTGGCTTCAAGCATGCCCTGGGCGCCATCATACCCGTCGACTTCAGCACCAGCCGTATCAATATCCGGATATACCAGCCGGCGCGATTGAACCACGTTAGTACCGGAAAGCATTTCGAGATACGGCAAGTAGCGATAGGCAACTAACAAACGATTGCCGGGAAGCGTCGTGGCGACCGTAGACGCCCAAACAGGATTGTTCGGTGTATACCTCAACTTAACCACGTCAAAGGAAACCAACCCATCAGTTGAGACGATCAGATTGATCTTATCGCTAAAGGATCTGCCGCCCAGGTATATCAGACTATCACCTACCGAGGAAATATGGCTATTCGTCACACCA
>SLED01000033.1 GCA_007124945.1 Salinibacteraceae bacterium
CCAAAGAGGCGCTCTTTCTTGAACACGATAAACCGCTCGTCTACGCAAATGGCGCCCGGGGAATCCGGCTGGACGGCCTTACGCTGGAGCCCATTTCACTTGAGGATGGGCACTGGTCGATAGACGACTGTCTTGTCTACGACGAAACCAGTCAGGAGATGGCGCAGCTTGTCGGGAGAATGTTCTGGCAGGACGATTTACCGCGGCCTTTCGGCGTATTCTACCGGGAGGAGCGGTCCACGTACGAGGGGCTCCTCCACACGCAGATCGACGGGCTCATCGAACGTAGAGGAACGGGCGAGCTGGAGACCCTCTTCCGCGACGCCGATACCTGGCAGATTGAATAACTCGGTGCGTAGATTACGTGCTCGGTGGAGTGCGCTCGCGGGGCGTCAGGCTGTTCGGTGAACGCGGCACAACGGTACGCACCGGAGTGTTACGATGTAGCGTTCAGCTGTGTATGGGCTTGACATCACCCCAGGAATATCACAGTTTACGCGTGCGTGCAACGCCGATCCTGATTGCACATCAGCACCATAGCCGACCGCGGGTCTCCGTCTCCACTATGGAGCATGCCGGCGAGCCACCGGCCCGCAGGATCCGCGCTCAACCCCGACTCTTTTCACCATCCGTTTTGCCCCTCATGGCCGGACGCATCGACCCACTACTCGTACGCCTTACAAAGATCGTTGAACAGCAGCAGGTGTACCTGCCGATTACCATCTACGTGGATGGCCGCCCCATTTCCGGGGTGATGACAAGCGCAGCCGATTTTCAGGATCGGGCGCGCGAGGATCTTCAGGATATCGCTGGAGAGGACCCTTCGGATACAGTCCTCGATACCGTAAACATGCTGGAGAAGGCGTTTGCCGACACCTCAGATGATGAGGATACCGGCGAATACATCTATCTGACGGATGTATTTCTGCTCGGCGAGCGGACCCTGGATCTTTCTACTACCACCCCCAGCCCCTGCCTGCGCTTCCATATGAGCGCTGTGGATGCTTTCCACCTCATGTCTCTTACCACCGACGCACCGTTTGAGTCAGACCCCGCCTTCGACGACGACCTCGTCTGACACGGCACGTCCATACCACTTGCATGCTTCAAGCCCCGCCTGAGCGGGGCTTTTTTGTGTGAGCTCTACCAGAACATGATCAGAAGCACGAGGGTGACGGCCAGTATGATTGCGGATTGCCAGCGATAATCTTTGTACCAGGCCGTAACCTCTGTTGGCGCCGTGGTGTGCTCATCCCAGGTGAGCCCGGCTACTTTAGCCTCCTCCGGCACCTCGTCAAAGAGCAGGGTCGCACCGACGGCAAGGACCAGACATATTCCTGTGAGAATCCCTGCGATGATGGTGAAGTGGAGATCGACGATGTCGTTCATCCAGAGGAGGAAAATGATGAACGATATGCCGTGGCCGCCGAGGAGCGTGATGAAGGCCGCGTGGCGTCCCATCCGCTTCCAGAAAACCGCCAGCAAGAACACCGCCACAACCGGAGGCACGAGGAAGGAGAGCATGGACTGAATGTAGTCCCAGAGTCCGGGAAACTCTCGAATCGCAGGCGCCCAGAGAGCGGCAAGCACCATCAGCACGAGCGTCACCCACTTACCGAGCGTACCCACCTGCTTGGCGGTCATCTCGGGCTTCACCGGTTGCACAAAGTCAACCGTGATGAGGGTAGAGGCGGCGTTAAGCGTGGAGTCGATGGTTGACATGATGGCGGCGATGAGGCCGGCCAGGACGAGCCCGACGATTCCCACCGGGAGCAGATCCGTAACGAGGGTCGGGAAGACGAGGTCGGGCTGCGCCAGATCCGGGTAGAGGGTGAGCGCCCAGGCACCGGGCAGCACCATGATGAAAAGCGGAGCCAGCTTAAGGACGCCACCCAGGAGCGCTCCCCAGCGAGCCTGCTGAAGGTCTTTAGCACCAAGCACACGCTGCACGATGTACTGGTTGAGCCCCCAGTAATAGAACCCGAGCACCGGCACACCGATCAGCGTGCCCAGCCAGGGAAGGCGACCCTCCGGATTGTCAATGGGATGGATCTTGGAGAGATGCCCTTCCGGCAAGGCAGCGGTGGCCGCCTCCCACGAAAAGTCAAACTGGGCAAAGGCCAACACCGCAATGATACACGAGCCCACAAAGAGGATTACCGCCTGAATGACGTCGGTATAGACTACAGCTTTCAGACCACCCGCCGCCGTGTAGAGTCCTGCTACGAGGGCAAGACCAAAGGCTGTCCACAGAAACGGCAGGTCAGGGAAGAACATCTGCAACACGAGCGTGCCTGCGTAGATGCCCCCGGCCGCATCGATCAGGATACTGGTGATGATGGTCAGCCCGGAGAAATACTTGCGCGAGCGCACATCAAAGCGCTTTTCCAGGTACTCCGGAATTGTCGTTA
This sequence comes from Salinibacteraceae bacterium, assembly GCA_007124945.1. GTDB lineage: Bacteria > Bacteroidota > Rhodothermia > Rhodothermales > Salinibacteraceae > Tc-Br11-B2g6-7. The sequence goes on from SLED01000033.1 coordinate 2,412, forward strand.
GACGCGAGCGGATAAAGAACGGGATGAAGAAGAAGGCCATAAATACGAGCACGACGCCCGCCATCCACTCGTAGTTGGCTACCGCGATACCGGTGTTGTAGGCATCCCCGGCGAGCCCGATCAGCGTTGTGCTGGAGATGTTCGATGCAAAGAGCGAAAGGCCGATGGTGCCCCACATCAGCGAGCGTCCCGCAAGGAAGAGATCCTCGCCGGTGTCAATACGCTTGGCCACATAATACCCTATCCCGAAAACGACGAGGAAATACACGACGACGATAATCAGGTCGATCGTGCTGATGGGAAAATCCATAGCAGGGAGCGCTGAGTGAATGAGAGCCGGTGCAACATAAAGATTTAATTGAGACACTGCAACCGCTTACATAGGGTAAATTCGCCTATTAAGCGGGGTTGCCCTAAACCTATCTGCCCCGTATCTACCAAAGTGTGTTCTTCCTGCTGACGTATCATCCGTCCCTGATTCCTCATGAGCCTCTCCCTCTACCAGATTGACGCCTTCACCCGGGAGCCATTTTCCGGGAATCCCGCTGCGGTTTGTTTACTTGAGCGGCCAGCCAGCGAGGAACGGATGCAGAAGGTGGCGCGCGAAATGAATCTGTCTGAGACAGCGTTTATGGTGCAGCGCCAGGAGCCGGACGCCTTCGACCTGCGCTGGTTTACCCCCACCACCGAAGTAGAGCTCTGCGGGCACGCCACACTCGCGTCGGCACACTGGCTCTATGAACGTGAGACGGCAGCTGCCGGGGCCCGGATCAGCTTCCACACTGCGAGTGGCGTGTTGCATGCCGAGCGGGATGGCGAGCTGCTGTGGTTGGATTTTCCGTCAGAAAAGCCTTCAACGGCCTCTACGCCAGATGGGCTTTACGAAGCGCTGGGAGGCGAAGAACCGGTCAGCGTTGGCCGGAGCAGGCGTGATCTGTTCGTACGGTTGGAAGATGAGGAGACGGTGCGATCGCTCTCGCCCGATCTCAGCGCGCTGGCCCGCATCGACGCACGGGGCGTCATCGTGACGGCACCCGGCGCATCCGACGGCGCCGACTTCGTGTCTCGCTTTTTCGCGCCCCGCGCCGGCGTACCCGAGGATCCGGTGACAGGCTCTGCACACTGCGCGCTGGCTCCCTACTGGGCCGAAGAGCTTGGCCGAAACGCGCTAACGGGCCGCCAGCTCTCCGACCGTGGTGGTACCGTCCATGTCCGGGCCAAAGGAAACCGCGTAGCCCTCGGGGGCCACGCGGTTACGGTGTTGCGAGCAACGTTGCTGGTGTAGCTGGGAGCGTTTGCGCGGAATGCTTTACCAGCCCGGAGCAAAACGCAACCCAAAGTGCCCTCCCCGGTCGCGGCGCTGGAAGGGGTATGCATAATAAAGCTCGAAAACAAGGGCGCCCAGCAGGTTCACTCGCGCTGACGCACCGACGCTGGCGAGGATACCCCGCTCGGTCAGGTCACGGTTGAATTCCAGCAAGTCAAGGGGGTTATCACCGCGATCCCACGCCAGCCCGGCATCAGCGAACAAGGCCACTTCCGTGGGCACGAAAGGAAACTCAAGCAGGCCGAAGTCTTCAACGCCAAGGAGCGGCACCCGCACCTCAGCACTTGCCAGCGCCATTCGCGTACCGATCAGTGGCTCCGTACAGTCAAACGTCTCGCCCTGATCATCCGTGCAGTCAAGCTGCTGATCGAACGAGGTAAAGCTGTAGCCTCTCACGAAACCCATCTGGTGAGCGCGGCCGAGGAACTCACGACCGATCTGCGTGCCCGCCAGGCCCTCATCCAGATCAATCCCGTAATTTCCGCGATGCAGCCCTCGTATAGCAAATGTTAGCGGGTTCTGGAAGAAGTAGCGTCGATAGTCGGCGATTCCGGTTACAAAACTTCGAGAGCCAAAGCGCGGTGCCACCTCCAAGCGGAATCGCTCTCCGGAGATGGGCGAGGTGAAGCCAAAGAAGGACGTGTCTCCCACGTAAGCCAGCCCGGTCTGGAAGAAGAAGATCGGATCGCGGAGAGAGAAGCGATCGTCTTCAATGCGCCCAGCGTTGGGCCCGCTAACGAAGACGCGGCGGATGTCGGCCTCGAACGCAAACCGCTGGAAGCCCGCACTGAAGTCGAAGCGGCGGGTCTGAGAAAGCGGATAGGAAGCCAGCCCGGCAAACTGTTGAATAAAGATCCTCGTGATCCGCTCCTCGAAGGCTACAAGCTGCCCTCGCTCATCCACGAACTGGCGGAAATCCCCAAAAGCGATGGGGATGTGCCCGGCTGTTGCACCGTAGTTTACGCGGCTGCCCAGATTCTGATAGGTAGCCTGCCCCCCGATATCCCGAAACGTACCGTTGGCCTGCACACCCACGGTCAGGTTGTGGTCGCCCAGCATATCGCTAAAGAAGAAACCTACTCCACCGGCAACGCCGGCGCCAAACGGTCCGCCTACCTGCACCCCTACCTGTGGCGGAGCAACGGCGTCCAGTGTGAGCCGCGGACGGTATCGCTGCGAGGCCTCCCCATCATCTGGCGGAAGCCCGGTGTCAGCATCTGCCAGGTAATCTTCTACGATGCCGTCCCTGTCGGACACAAAAGGTGGCAGGAGGCCGGCCCGCGGCCGCTCATCCTCATCGTCATCGCGTTCTGCGGTCGGTATCGGTAACGTGCGCGCCCGTTCCCGCAGCCGTCTTACCTCCTCGGTGGTATCAGCAGCGGCGGTGCGGCCGTGCCAGGACCGGTTGTTGGGCAGAAATGCATCGTGAGCAGCACTGGAAAAGGAGGCCGGGGCATAGGATGCATTGTGGACGTCGGAAGCCCCGACGGGCGCCACCTGTCGCGCTGGTTCTTGATCAGCAGTATCGCCATCAGCCATGGCTCGCGCACGGTCGTTTAACACCAGATGGTTGCTTCGATCGGGCCGCTCGGCAGTCCGGTCGGCAGCCAGATCAAGGTCACTGGCCCGCTCGCTCAGCTGCTGATCCTGTTCGGCAATATACTCCGATGAGGTACCGGGAAGCATGCGTCCTGCGACTGAATAGGCGAATCGATCCGGCATCCGCTCACCCTGCGCTTCCTCGGGGGTCTTGGAGAAAACGGTGTACTTGTTGTCGTGGAACACCGAGAACATCATCTTCCCGCTCTGGCTCGCCACGGTCATAGCCGGCGATTTCGCGGTAATGCCGCTCACCCCGGTCTTGATGTCCGTTACCTGGAAGAGCTCCTCTGTCTCCAGGTTCATCCGGTAGATATCTTTGAAGCCGTCGTGGTCTGAGATGAAGTAGAGGCTCTGACCATCCGGGCTAAACTGGGGGTTGTGGTGCATGCCACGGCGGAAGGGGCGCACTACCTCAATCTCTCGCGTCTCAACATCGATAATGCCGATGCGCTGTTTGGCGTAGCGCAGCCGATCGAAGTCGGTGCCCTCCGGTCCGCGATCCGTACTGAAGGCCAGCCTCCGCCCATCGGGCGACCATGCAGGCTGAAGGTCGCCATACCGGTCGCTGGTGAGCTGTCGCACATCATTCGTCTCGATATCGAGCACGAAAAGGTTGCTGAGCCCTCCATCCATCGCCGAGAAGGCAATGCGCCGGCCATCGGGTGACCACGTTGGATTCTTGATGGCTGAGACGCCGTCAACCCGAATGCGCTCCTCCACTCTATTTGTGTTGATATTCCAGATGGCAATCTGGTCGCGGCCCTGCCGGTTGATGATATAGGCAAACCGCTGCGCATCCGGCGACCAGGACCCGGCCGAATCGATAAAGCGGATGGCGTCGGTGTGCGGATCTGACTGCCGCGTACGGAGGTTGTGCAGCACCTCACCGGTCTCTGCATCTGCTACAAACAGATCAATGTTGAAGAGTCCGCGCTCGGAGAGATAAGCGACGTACCGTCCATCCGGGCTGAGCGCCGGCGAAATGTTCATATCCCCCGAGTCGATGTCACGTGCAAGCACACGCGTGCCTGCACTGTCGGGGTGCGTTCGGCCCTCCATGAGCGGCTCATAACTTGACTTCACAACATCGATCCACTCCTTCGATAGCGAGTCCGGGCTCACGCCCAGCGTAAAGGCGAACGCAGCATCCACCCCGGTCCGGCCGGCGAGCTTGTACAGGTTGGTAACGGCCGTATCCCCGTATTTCCCTCCGATGTAGGCCATGTAGGCCTGACCGTAGCGGTACGGAAAGAAGCGGCCGGTGTCAAGGTCAGCGATCGTCGGAAGTTCATCGCGGATCGTAGCGTCCCGCAGCCACATGGCCGTGTGTGGGTCCTCTCGCCCGAGCGTCAGATACTCCGCCATCCCCTCAATCATCCAGAGCCTGAGCTGATTCAGGGCAAAGCGGCCTGTATCGGCACGCGCCAGTGCGATGTCGAACTGAAACGAATGAACGAGTTCATGCCCCAGCACATGGTCGGTATCGGCATAGACGCCCGCCATGGGCATCACGACTCGCTCTTTCAGCGCCTCGGTAACCCCGCCCACGCCGGGCCCGATCTGTCCGCGTATCACATTGGTCTGCCGGAAATGTACATCATTGGCATAGAAAATGATGGGTTTCCGATCACGGAAGTCGCGCAGAAAGGTGCGCGAGTGCCGCCGGTACCAGCGCTCGGCCATACGCCCCGCATCCCGGGCCGCCTGCTCTAACTCCGGGTAATAAAAGATTTCGAAATGCTCCGTCTTAAAGGACCGGAAATCGAAATCATCGTACTGAACCTTGTTGCGACCAAAATACTGAGCTGACGTGGGGAGCGTCAGCCCGAGCGACCATAGCAACAAGACGACTACGGAGCTGACAAGCCAATACCTTTGCATAATGCAAACGACTTAATGAAGGACGGAGCACTACGATACCGATAAACGACACCCTCTCGAACGCGCCTTTATATCACCTGTTCGGTTAACTTTACCCGCTTCTCGTTACATTCGAAGATCCTGTGCAGATTCCTGAACCCATCATAGACACAAGAACCAATCCATCGTGCATGCCAGCTTCCGAATCGAGCGCAGCACAGGCTGTGTGGCGGGAAGATTGCGGGAAGCCTCTGGTTCCCTGTGATTTTGCGGACCCGAATCAAAGTGAAGCGTTAAATGAGCGTCACGAGTTTGATACAGGATGTAGCCTTTGTTCGACACCTGCACGTAACGTACACCTGGCCGAGAGCATGCCCCTACCGCCTGTTTGGCCAGGACGGTGTCGCCCCGGCATACATTATAAAGCCTGACTTTCACATAACCGTAGCATCTGGTTAGCCGCCGTATCGCCGTCTAATGGAAAACTATCAACTCCGTGTGCGCCTCTTTATCGGCGCCATACTTATTGCCCTTCTGGTGCTCGGGCTCCGGCTGGTACAGCTGCAGTTGATAGACCACACTGCGTACACCGGCGAGTCTCAGATGAACGCGGTGCGTGGAGCGACTGTGCAGCCGGCGCGTGGACTGATCTTCGACCGGAACGGGGCGCTGATGGTGGACAACGAGCCAACCTACAGCATTCTCCTTACCCCTCGGTACTTTAATCCCGAGCGAACGGGCCTGCTGGCTTCCCTCCTTGACGTTCCTGATTCGCTGGTTACCGCCCGGTTGCAGGAAGCCCGGCAGTGGAGTGCGTTTCGGGCAAGCCGCTCATTTCGGGAGGTACCGTACGAAAAATTCAGTCGCATCCAGGAAAACCTGTATCGCCTGCCCGGCGTGAGCTACGAGGTGGATCAGCGACGGCGGTACCGGACGAACGCGCGTGCAGCTCATGCGCTCGGATACGTCAGGGAGATTACCCGGCCGGAGCTGGAGCGGATGCGGACAGAGGGGTATCGGCCCGGTGACCTCGTAGGGAAGGCGGGTGTGGAGCATCACTACGAGTCACTGCTCCGAGGTCAGCTGGGGCGCGAGTTCAAGCTCGTTAACGTCCACGGGATGGAGGTACAGGCCTATCGGGATGGCCAGGAGGATATACAGCCGCAGGCCGGCTTCGACCTGCATCTAAGCCTGGACTCCGGCGTGCAGGCACTGGCTGAATCGCTCTTTGTGAACAAGCGTGGAGCGGCGGTAGCGCTCGACCCCAACAACGGCGATATTCTGGCGATGGTCAGCAAGCCGGATTACGACCCGGCGATCTTCTCCCGTGCTGTCGATTCCGAGACATGGCAGGAGCTCAACACAAGTGAGGATCGCCCTCTCTTCAATAGAGCCACCATGATGCGCATGGTCCCGGGCTCTACCTGGAAGCCGTTTATGGCGCTCCTCGGGCTGCAGGAGGGACTCATCACCCCGAACTCGACGACACGGTGTGGTGGCGGATACAGGCTCGGCGGCCGCACCTTCCGCGACCACAACAGCCAGGCGCACGGCCCGATAAACGTGAAAGAGGCGGTGGCAGTCTCTTGCAACACATTTTTTTACGATCTGATGATGCGCACCGACGTCAACACCTGGGCGCGGTATGCCCGGGAGGCCGGGTTTGGCGAGCGCACCTCGCTGGATATCGGCCAGCAAACGACGGGACTCATCCCGGACTCCTCCTACTACAACCGCACCTA
>SLED01000048.1 GCA_007124945.1 Salinibacteraceae bacterium
GATGAAGCATGTCCAGTATGGTTTACTGTGCAAAAAGTGAGCCGTGCTGCGCCTCAGGTGAACTCCACGATGGTGACGCCGCTACCGCCCTGTTCTATCGGAGCATCAGCAAACCGCGTTACCGCCGGCTCTTTACTCAGGAATGAATGAATGGCTTCGCGAAGGGCGCCGGTGCCCTTTCCGTGCAAGATCTCGACGCGGTTGAGGTTCGCGGCCATCGCCTGGTCCAGATGCTTCTGCACGGCGCGGAGCGCCTCCTCCACCCGGTATCCGCGAAGGTCGATGCTCTGCCTGGCTTCCGAGATAGCCACGTCGCTTGCGCTACCGGTTCGCTTAACAGTGACCTTCTGTTCGGTTGGTCCTCCCACCTTCGTCAGTCGCTTCTTATCGACGCGCATGCGCATCGTACCGGCCGTGATCACGGCCTCGCCGTTCTCAAGTGTCTGAACCTCACCGGTCATGCTCCCGCCATCAAGGCGCACGCGATCGCCCACAGAGATGGGGCCGCCCGCATCGGTTGATGGAGCCGCGTGCTCGGGACTTTCCGGCTCCTCCTGCTGCGAGAGCGACTCCAGCTCTTCCTCCACCTCATCCACCGATTCGCCGACCTCGTCTTTATACGCTTCCAGGCGCTGTCGAGCTTTCCTCGTTGCCTCCCGCTCAGCTTCCGCTTCTTTTATCTCGCGGATGGTGCGCTCCACGCGGGCATTGGCTTCACCAACGATGCGCTCCGCTTCCTCCAGTGCTTTCTGACGGATTTCGGAACGCTCCTTCTCGATCTTCTCCAGCCGTTCCTGATACTTCTTTTTATCCTGCTCAGCCTGCTTGAGCGTCTTGTTCGCCTTGTTGAGCCGTGCGGTGAGCTCTTGCGTACGCTGCTCGAGGTTGGTGATGAGATCTTCCAGTGCAGCTTTTTGCTCTCCCATGAGCGTGCGCGCGCGGGAGATTAGGTTGCCGGGGAGGCCAATCCGCTCGGCAATCTCGAAGGCGTAGGAAGAGCCGGGCACGGCGGGCTGAAAACGGTAGGTGGGGCTTAGATTTTCGTGATTGAACTCCATCGATCCGTTTTCAACGCCCTCAGCCTGATGGGCATACACCTTGAGCGTGCCGTGGTGCGTCGTGGCGATGGTCCGCGTGCGCCGCTCGTTAAGTTGCTCAAGCAGAGCCTGCGCGAGTGCGCCACCCTCCTGTGGATCGGTTCCGGTCCCCGCTTCGTCGATCAGCACCAGGGTGCGGTTGGTAGCGTGCCGGAGCACGTAGCGGAGGTTGCTGATGTGGGAGGAGAACGTCGACAGGTCTTCCTCAATGGACTGCTCATCCCCAATATCGACAAACAGATGATCCATCAGAGAAATGCGCGAGGTGTCGTCGGCGGGAATCGGAAGGCCGTAGGAGAGCATCAGCGTCAGCAGTCCGACGGTTTTCATCGCAACCGTCTTACCGCCTGCATTCGGACCCGTGATGATGAGCGTCCGATAATCTTCTCCGAGCGTGAGTGTTAGCGGTACCACGCCCGTCTCATCGAGGTCTTGCTGGAACCGGTGTAGCAGTAGAGCCGGATTTCGGGCGTTGCGGAGCTCGAAGATGCCCTCTGTATTGATTGAGGGAACGACGGCGTCCAACTCATTGGACAGGAGGGCCTTTGCCTGGAGCAGGTCCATCATGGCGAGGATGCGCACATTCTGGTGGAGATCATCCAAATGCCTTCGCATCCATCGCGTAAACTCACGGAGGATACGTTCGATTTCGCGGCGTTCGTCGCTCTTCAGTTCACGTACTTCGTTGTTCAGGTTCAGGCACGCCGCAGGTTCGATGTACACCGTCTGCCCGGAGGCCGAGCTATCCTGTACGAACCCCTCCACTTTGCGCTTTGCCTCTGCACGAACCGGAATGACCATCCGGCCATTACGAATGGTCGGCTGTTCCTCAGTGGCGTACCCCTGGCCCACCGCGCTGCGGAGTTCGCGGTCAAGCGCTTCACGCAGATCTGCCTGGCGCTGGATGATGAGACGGCGGATTCGGCGGAGCTCCGAGGAGGCAGAGTCGAGGACGCGACCGTCGTCGTCCACAATTTCGGAGATTCGCTCTTCCAGATCCAGGAGCGGTGTGATGCGTCGGGTGCGGGTGTGGAGCGTCGGGTATTCCTTGTTTCTGCGGGCGATGTAGCTGCGCAGCTTGCGGCACGTCTCCAGCACCAGTCGGACGTCTACCAGGTCTTCTGGATCGATGCGCGCATCTTCGGGCTGCGCCCGCTTCAGGATGGAACGGATATCAAGGACATGATACAGCGGTACCGGGTCGTCGAACCGGAAGGCGTCCTGTAGCTCGCTGACCGCAGTAAGCTCGTCCTCAAGCCACGAGGAGGTATCGGCCGGGCGCATGGCATCGACACGTTCGTGACCCAGCGGTCCGCGCACATGCGAATGCAGCCGGGCGCGAATGCGGTCGAAGCCCAGCTTGCTTGCAGCGTCGTCAGGGTAGAGCTCCATGGAGGTAGCACGCGGATCAAAAAGTACTGTTTGCTACAGCATACCCGTCTTAATTTCGAGTGCTCCACCGAGCCGAGCTGCTACTCCCGTGGGCCGAGGCTGGAGTGATCGCCGATGTTTACGATCTGGGGGGACGCATCTACCGTGGCGTGCTGCCCGATCAGTGAATCGCGAAAAACGCCCGAGGATACGCGGGCATTCGCAAAGACAATGGTATTGGAAAGTACGCAATTGCGAACGACAGCGCCTTCTTCTATCGACACATTCGGCCCCAACACCGACCCTTCCACGTGGGCTCCGGGACCGACATACACCGGATCGTGGATCACGCTGTCCTTGATGTCGCCTTGCTTGAGCGAGTCGGCCTCCTTGGCAAGGATGTGGCCTGTCGTTTCCAAAAGGGCGGGGATGGTCCCACAGTCCATCCATTCCGTGACGGCTGCCGTCGAGAAGGTGTCGCCGTCCTGGAGCAGGGCATCCATTGCGTCGGTGAGCTGGAATTCACCACCCTTTCCGCGCGTGTCATTCTCGATGAGGTCGTCGATCGCGCCGCTAAGCCGCCCGAGGTCCTTCACGTAGTAAATGCCAATGATTGCTTCGTTAGAGATGGGCTCAGCGGGCTTTTCTACCAGGCGCACCACCTCGTCACCTTGCCGAACAGCAACGCCGAAGCGGCTTGGGTCATCTACGTGCTTCACCCAGATCACCACATCGCTGTCTTCAACCTGCACGCCCGGTTCCATGTCGAAGAGCGTATCGGCAAAGACGATGAGTCCCTCGCCGGCGAGGTGGTCGCCGGCACAGTGCACGGCATGGGCTGTCCCTTCCGCCGTTTCCTGAACGGTGAAATGCGCCTTCATACCGTGACGATCACAGATTCCGCGCAGCTGATCCCGGATTTCGTCGCCGAAGTCGGGGCCGAGCACGAACACGCCTTCGTCAATATCACGTGATAGAACGCGCCCGAACGTGTCGACGATGCGCTCTACGATGCTTTGGCCCTTAACCTTGAGAAGTGGCTTTGGCGTCACGTGCGAATGTGGACGTACACGAGTGCCGCGTCCGGCCATCGGGATAATCAGTTTCATGAGATACTGAACCTGTTAGGAAAAAAGCGATTTACCGAGCGCCCCAACGGTGCGTGGCGCGTGGTAAAGATAGGCTGCTCAGCGAGTATTCCAAGACGAGCAACGACTGACCCTCCGTATCGTATCGGTTTTCCATTCATTTTGCAAGGTATTCACCACGGAGGCCGTCTTTTTCGAGCGCTTTCGTCCGGTGCTGCTCTCGTGAAGTCTCGGGCAGCGGAGGGGCTTGGCATGGCAATTGTTTTTCAGGGCGATACCACCCTCATTCATCAGTTCGATTACGATTATGTTATCGATGAGAAATATTTCGGTTGTCATTCTTGCCGCGCTTACCGTGGTTGCATTCAGCACTACGGGATGCTCCACCTTTGAGAGCCTGACCAGCACCGAGAAGGGTGCGGCGGCTGGGGCTGCCGGCGGAGCGGTAGCCGGCGGGCTTATCGGCAGGGCTGCAGGCAGTACGTCGCGCGGGGCCATCATCGGGGCGGTAGTGGGTGGTACCGCAGGCGCCATCATCGGGCGGCGCATGGACCAGCAGGCGGAGGAGCTGGAGGAGCAGCTGCCCAACGCCGAGGTTGAACGCGTGGGGGAGGGTATCCACATCACATTTGACAGTGGTATCCTCTTCGACTTCGATTCGTCCCGGCTGCGGGAGGCCTCCAGGCAGAATCTTCGTAATCTCGCGTCCAGCCTGTCTTCTTACGACGACACAGAGGTGCTCATCGTTGGGCACACTGATTCCGTGGGGCGCGCTGACTACAATCAGGGGCTCTCAGAGCGCCGTGCCGAATCGGCTGCCACGTACCTTATGGAGCTGGGCGTGCGTCCGAGCCGCATCCGCACGATCGGGCGCGGAGAGGAAGAGCCCGTCGCCTCCAATGAAACGGATGAAGGGCGTCAGCAGAATCGCCGTGTGGAGGTGGCAATTTTCGCAAGTGAAGAGCTGCGGGATCGACTTCAGGAAGAGCATGGCTGAGGAGCCCGGCGGACGTAGCTGCCGAGGCTGCTTATGCGATCTTTCCGCCCATCAACATCCCGCTGTCTCGTCCCGTAGCACCGCTACGAACCTCGAACGTCGTGCCCTGCCGAACGAATATCTCATCATGTTCGCCGTATCGGCCGTAAGCGCGGGAGGATCCTGAGTCGGAATCTAAACGTCGGCGTTACGATCGGGAACCCATCGTCCGGTGCCAGCCGTAAAGCAACGTTGAAATTAGTTAATGCTACCTTCACCAGCCGTTAGTTCCGTTGTCCTTCCAGCCACACACTTGCGTCCATTAGAGCTCAGGTGTAGCTTCACACCAGCTTAACGATGGCAGGGGTTCAACAGCAGAAATGTGCCAAATTGACCGATTTAGGCGGGTTTCTGCGGTCTGGCAGCGAGTGGCACGGATCTGGTTGGAGAGCTGGGTAGTCGTTCATTCGGAAAATATATTTACCTTCACCTGCTCATTTGGGAGGCTCCACAGTGCAAAGAATCATGAGAAACTATAGTCATCCACAAACACTTTTCTCCGCTTTCGTGGCGGTGTTGCTTGGCGTGATGCTTGCCGCAACGCCGTCACAAGCGCAGGACCTTGGCGAACTCTATGCTCAGGCCCGTGATGTTGCTCAGCAGGCGCAGCAAGCTCAGCAGAACCAGCAACACGAAGAGGCTCGTGATCTGTATCTTGATGCGTATGCACGGATCCTGGAGTTCTGGGAAGCCGGCCAGGAAATGGAGCACGAAGGTGCCATTGAAGAAGGCCAGCGTCTCGCTATTCGTTTTCAGTATCGCGCGGGTCTGATGGCTGATGCGATGGAAGACTATGACAGTGCGATTACGCATTTCGACAACGCGCTTGAATATGACGACCAGCACGGGCGGTCCTGGCTGGGCAAAGCCGAAGCCTATCGTAAGTCTGATCGATTCGAGGAAGGACTTGAATATTATCAGCTCGCCATGGAGCGTGGTTCAAGCGACACGGTTCAGAATGCGGAAAATGCGCTCCGTTCAAACTTCCATTACCTTGCCTCTTCGCAGCTGGGGCAGGATGAGAATGTTTCCCGCACCGCAGCCAATCAGGCCCTGAGCTACCTGGAGCAGATGCAGGAGTACATCAGTGCTAATTCCAGCACGTACTACTACATGGCCGTAGCCAACGAGGCGCTTGGCAACTACGCCGAGGCCATCGACCTGGCAACGCAGGCTCTGGATATCTTCTCCGGTAGCCGCACCGACCAGGCGCGGATCCACCTCGTGCGCGGAGAGGCCCACATGGCAGCCGGCAATAACGCCGAAGCCCGAGAGGATCTTGAAGCCGCTCAGGTAGGTGATTATGCGCAACGTGCATCCGCTCTGCTCGAGCAGCTGTAAAACAGTCTGCTGACCCGCAGGAAGGAAGCTGCTGAAAAGAGAAAGCCCCTGTCCACAATCCGTGGGCAGGGGCTTTTTTGCATGGGGTGGGAGGCGGCAATGCGCCGCTCGTTATCAGTCTACCGGATGAAGCTCTACGCCCGGGCTGCGGTCCAGAAACTCGTCATACAGACGGGTTTGCTCACTTTCCATCGGTACGTGGTGCCCGTTGATAAACAGGTGGGTAATCTCTGTTGCTGGTTCGAACGGATCCCCATCCGCGATGAAGAGTGAGGCCTGTTTACCTTCCTCCAGCGAACCCAGCTCGTCGGCAACGCCGAAGATCTCGGCAGGAGCAAGCGTTACGGCACGCAATGCGTCGTCTTTCGACATGCCGTAAGCCGCAGCAAAGCCCGCCTCGAACGGAAGGTTGCGCACATTGGCAGCCTCCCCGGTGCGCAGGGCAATCTTCACTCCTGCATCGTGTAGCAAGCCGGCGTTCTCGTAGGCCCGGTCGTACCGATCCGATTGCCGGGTGGGCATCGACACAACAGGGCCTACCAGGGCGGGGAAGCCCGCCTCTGCCAGCTCCTCAGCCACCCGCCATCCTTCCGATAATCCGCTGAAAATGACGTGTTCCAGTCCGCGTTCATCGATCCATTCGAGGGCCTTGCGAATATCGCCGGCCCGATTTACACGGATCATGACGGGCATTTCATGCCGCACCACCGGTAGCATCGCTTCAAGTTTGGGGATGTAGGAGGGAGCCTCATTCGCATCCGGATTTGCAGCATGAGCGGAGTCAATCTCCGCATACTGCAGGGCGCGATCCCAGAGCTTGTCCATCTCCTCAATGGCTTCGCGGGCTTCGCGCTCAATTTCCTCATCGGAGCGACTGTCCCAGAAGCCCTGACGGCCGGTCGAGGGGAAGTTTAGCGTCATGAGCCGGACATCCCCCACATGCATCTGAGAGGGCGTGTATCCGTGCAGATTAATGAGGGCAGCTTTGCCCGATATCCGCCCCCCCGAGGGTTCGGTGATGACCGTTGTGATGCCCGCCATCCGGTTCACCGGAATGAGGCGCGAGTTGGAGTGGATGGCGGTCAGGATGTCCATCTGCGGGTTGAACGTGCCCACCTCGTTGAAGTCCTGCGTCAGAGAGATGGAGCCCACCTCAGTAACCCCGAGGCGCGTACCGCTGTCAATCATACCGGGGTACACTGACTTCCCTTCGGCGTCAATGACTGTGGCTCCGGCTGGGATGTCCACCTCCGTGCCCAGTGCGGTGATACGGCCGTCTTCGATGACAAGAGTGCCACCCTCGACAACGCCGTTGGAAACGGTAACGAGCTGTGCATTAGTAATTGCAAACGGTCCTCGATCGGAGGCATCTGCCTGTTGAGGCGCGGCCGACCACAGACCAATTGCGAGTAGGAAAGAGAGAAATATCGACATAAGAGTAAGTTGCTTTGCAGAGTGCATAAGGCGTCGGTCTGGGTCGGTTAGGGCTGCATCAGGAAGTCGAACAGGTCGATTCCGTCGTCATGCACCCCGTAGTGCCCGTGACCGTGCGTATGGTCGTGTTCTTCGGCGATGTAGGCTTCCTGAACATCGCCCTCCGGATTGACTTGCAGGCGCATGTCATCCGGATCTTCCGCACGATCGAACCGCACCACACCATCGACCAGCGTCATCTGCGGTACAGCGTAGATGGAGAGGGGGTGAGCGCTGAAGATGGCGAGGTCGGCATCCTTTCCTTCTTCGATCGAGCCGACGCGGTCGTCGATGCCCAGCTGAATGGCGGGGTTGATGGTAACGAGCGCCAGTGCTTCGTCATCCGAGAGATCACCATAACGCTGCGACTTGGCCGCCTGATGGTACATATGCCGGATCAGGTCGCCGGAGTCTGAGTGGATGGACGCCGTGATGCCGTTCCGGATCAGGATCGCTGCGTTGTGGGCGGTGGAGTTGAACGCCTCAAACTTAAAGCCCCACCAGTCCATGAAGACCGACACGGGAATTCCGCGCTCGGCAATCTCAGGAGCAATCTTAAACGCCTCGATGCTGTGCTGCAAAACGAACGTATCGGTAAGGCCAAAGTCTTCAATGACGTCCATCAACATCAGCATTTCGTCGGCACGGTACGAGTGCGAGTGCACCATGATGTCTCCGGCCAGTACGTCGGCCAATACTTCGAGGCGCTCGCTGTAGGGTGGTGGGGAGGTCCGTTCGCCATTCGCGTAGGCTTCTTTCGCTGCGGTGTACTCCTGCGCCTGACGGAAGGCATCCCGGATCACAAATTCAACTCCCATTCGCGTACGGGGTCGGATGCTCTGCCCTTCACCGTGCACGCGCATCGGGTTTTCGCCGAGTGCAAACTTGATGGTAGGGGGCGCCCCTTCGAAGCGGTAGTCTTCAGGGTTGAGGTTGCCGTAGCGCAGTTTGATCGTTTGATTGCGGCCGCCAATGGCATTGGCCGAACCGTGCATAACGTGCGCTGTGGTGGTACCTCCCGCCAGCGCCCGGTAGATCCCGATGTCGTACGGGTTGAGCACGTCACCCACGCCAACGTCGGCGGTGACGGGGCGGGTAGCTTCATTTACATTGCTGATTGCGATGTGGGAGTGGGCGTCGATGATGCCAGGCATCACATGCTTGCCTGACGCATCAATGACCCGCACGCCGCCCGGGGCACTCAGATTTTCGCCGATAGACTCGATCCGGCCATCACGTACGAGAATATCGGTATTCTCAAGGGTGCCGTTGGTTACGGTATGAACGGTTGCGTTTTGAATTAGGGCGTCGCCGCGCTCAGTTTGAGCCTGCACAGGATGCAGCCCAAACAGAAGGACAAGCGCGACTGCCCAGGTGTAAAGATGGTGGCGTCGAAACATAGGTGGTTATCGGTCTTCAGGTAAAAGGAGGTGAGGAGCGGTGTGGAGGATCAGCGCGTCGTCCGGTCGGGGTCGGCTCTCGTGCCGCTGACCGGTACACCGCCTACCTGAGGAATTGTGAGGGTGCCATCTGCATCAGTTTCAGTGAGCGTAAGTCGGGCGTCAATCGTCCCGAGGTCACCGCTGTCGAATGAAAACGTGAGGATATTGCCGCGGAGGTCGACGTCCGTCAGACTGATCTCTTCCGATGGGCCCATCTGCACCTCAATAGTCCCGGAAAGGTCGTCCGGCGTGCCACTGAGCTCCAGTGTGGCATCTACGTTGCCCTGCGGCGAGCGCACGGTGAGATTCCAGCGGCCGGTCGGATCAACCTCTTCGCCCTCTTCCGGCGTTGCCGTTACGTCGAACTGTTTACCATCAACAAATACCATGTTGATGTCCGTGTTCTCATCGAAGATATCGCCCGAGGCCACGATCAGGTTCGCGATCTTCCCGCTTTCGACCGTACCGAGCTGCTGATCGACGCCGAGCATCTGAGCGGGGCGGGTAGTGAGCGCGGTCAGCGCCTCGTCGGCAGGTAATCCTGCATCGACAATCCGGCGGATATTATCCAGCAGATCGCCGGCCGAGGCCTCCCGGGTGGTAAAGGCGAACTGAAGGCCTTCGGAATGAAGCAGGGACGCCGTCTCAACATACTGTTGCTGCACCGAGCGGAGCCGGGCTTTCAGGTTTTCCTCTTCCGCTTCCGTGTCTGCCTGGGTACGCGTGCGTAGATCTGGGTCGTACGAAGGGAGTTCCTCGTCTTCGTCAGCCTTTTCAGGAAGGTCGAGCGTGAGGACGAGGGGCGCACCCGACGCGGCCAGTACGTCAACCGCATCGAAGGATTGCGCAAGCCCCACGAGCGTGGCGTTGAACCCGAGTTCTTGTTGGAGGGCACGAGCACGATGAAGGGCGAGAGCGTCGTCTACATAGAAGTAGACGGGTAGATCTCCAGAGAGTACGGGGAATAGCGCGCGGTGCATTGGATCGTGCGAGGGGCGCTGCATGCCCGCCGGGTTGTTTGCGTAGCGCGACTCGATGGCCTGGCGCCGTTCCGCCTCACCGAAAAGCTGGCGGAATTGGGCGATTACCGCCATGGTGTTGGATGGAAACATGCCGCTGGCGCTCTCAAACTGCGCGAACATCGCGTGATCGTTTCGGAGGATCATAGCGGCTGGGTCATCGCCTCCAAGCAGCACAACAGCACTGGTGCCGGGAAGCATGCGTCCTTTAGGCGCCACATGAGCAGCGGTGAATCCCTGGTCGCGCAAGTTGCGAACAGAGCGGTCGCCGGGGTCGAGGAAATCCTGTACGGCGCGCTCAGGCGTTATGCCCGCCAGATGCGGCTGAGGGTCGCCCCGGTCTTCTACGTCCTCGTCGCTATCAGGCGCATCCTTCACGCCCACATGCGAGAAACCATCGATGAAGCCCGCGTAGACCCGGAGCGTATCGGCCCCGTCAATTCGGTTAACGCCAGCCGGCACGGTCACGTTGGTGCCAACCTCCTGTATCAAACCATCACGGATGAGGACGGTGGCGTTTTCGATAAGCTGACCGGGAGCCGTGACCACCCCGACGTTGGTGATGGCTGTGGTTGAGGTGGCTGCCGGCACCTCGTCCTGAGCCTGTAAAGCAGTTACGGTAGAGAGAAGCAGGAGCAGCGTAAGCACGAAGGCGTGCCTGCCTCTGCGAAACATCGTAGACATATAGTGTGGGGTTGAAACCGGAAATCCGTTGAAGAGAAGGGAGCGATGCAACAAGCTCCGGCGAAATATACAATTGCGTTAGGAGATTGTCACATCCGGACAACCCAGCGGAGAAGAGTTCAGGTGTGCACGTTGCTCTTCACTTTTGTTACGATAATTTCTGTGATGGCTATGTGCCGGAAAACCTCGAAACTGCCATCGAGCGCGTCCTGTTTGGGTAGCTACAGTATTATTGCACAAATATATGCGTTTATATGTATAGCACGCGGGGCATTGACACCGTCGCTACCATTACCGAGCTACGATCGAAGACGTCCGAGCTTGTAGACCACGCCAGTGAGATTGAGCGCGGTATCCTCATCCAGAAGAATAACGAGCCGTACGCGGTGCTGATTAGCTACAAATTGTACCTCCAGCTTCTTGACGAGCGGGAGGGACGGGCAAACGACGAATAACGCAGGGTTGGTCGTCGTGGAGAGCCCCATTCTGGCGGGCCAGCGGCTATCACACGAGCGCCTTTAATTCCTCGACCTGTCGGATGATGGTCTCGCGATCCATCTGCCGGTAGCGTTCCGGTAGCAGTTCGCGACTCGTGCACTCGAGTACCGCGGAAAGCGTCTGTAGCTCCACCTCCACCGGATAGGTGGGCGGGATAAAGTCATCTACCACATGTTGTAGAATTTTTGCGGTTACGCCCGTGTCTTCCGTCGATGCGCCTTCACCGTCTGCACGGGCTGCAGCTACAAACTTGGCGCGGGTCAGCAGGGCTTCCATGTCGGCACCGCTCAGGGTTTTGTCGCCGTTAATCAGCACCTCGGGCACCTCATCCATGGGCAAGTCGACGCCGGTGCGCCTCATCATCACCTGCAACAGTTCTTCGCGATCTTCACGCGTTGATGGATAGAAGAGCGCCAGGTGCTCTTCCGCCCGACCCTGCCGCTTCAGGTCAACGGGCATCAGATCCGGACGTGCGGTGAGCAGGAAGAAGATGATACGTCCTCGATGCGCCGGATTACTCATGAACGCCGCAATCTTCCCGAATACCCGCGCCGAGACGCCAGAATCGCCCTGGGCATCGCGGTTGCCGAGTGCAGCATCTGCCTCGTCGATCATGACCGCTACAGGGGTCATCGCTTGCAACAGACCCAGTATTTTCTCCAGGTTGCCCTCGGTGACGCCCTGCCACTGGGAGCGGAAATTCTTCAGCTTCACCATAGGGATGCCTATTTCACCCGCAAAGCAGGTGATAAGGAAGGTCTTCCCCGTTCCGACAGGTCCGCTTACGAGGTAGCCCATCGGCATGACGTCCGGGCGGTTATTGCGGAGTGCGCGGGCGGCATCCCGCAGGTGCTGTTTGGCCTCGCGATGCCCTGCCACCATATCGAGGGTGTAATCGGTTTCGACGAACTCCAGAAGCCCGTACGCGGCCTCCTCAATCATCTCCTTCTTCATTTCGGAGAGTACGTCGAAGGTCAGGCGCACCCGGTTTTCTATAACGTCAGCCAGGATGGTGCGGAGCTGAATCAGGTTGAGCCCTGCAGAATTGAGCATCACCTGATCGACAGTAACATCAGCATGCTCCTCGAAGAGGTGCTCACGATCTTCCAGATACCATTCGGTAAAGGAGCGCCGCTTCCTGTCGGAAGGGATGGGTAACTCGATTTCAACCGTCCACGGGCTTTGCACGAGTCGTTGATGCAGATCGCTGAGGTTTTCAGCAATCAAGCAGGTTGTGAAGTCACTCCGCAAAAACAGGGAGTCGTGGGACCAGCGCTGGAGAAAGACGAGCGCGCGCCGATCGTCAGTGGAAGCCATGGAGGCTTCGGACATCGGCACCACGGTTTCGGCGTAATCGATGACACACGCGATGCGCTTGCCCTCATTTAGTCGCAGCCGAAAGTAGTTCTCCAGCAAAGCAAAGACGCGAGCCGGCTCCTTGGGTAGCTTCTGTGCATACTCCGTACCGTGGATCGTATCGTAGCCCGAGACGGCCCGGTTGAAATCCTGTCGTGAGGCCTTGTCAGCGAAATGAATGCCTGAGGAACGGTCGTAAAACACCACGATATCCCGGGCGGCAAACAGGTCGTCCGTCAAAAATTTTCGCAGGGGCACGTACGTTGGGTTGCCCTGCATATCGACCGTGCGGATGAGGTCGCGCACGTTACCGTACAGCACGAACTGATTCAGCGTCTTCGTAAAGTACTTGCGCGCAAACTCGCGGGCCCAGTCGGGATAGTGGTTGCCAAAGTGGTCGAGCGGAGTATCACGCAACTCTTTTTCCGCGGTCGGCGAAGATGAGTCAGGCTCTGCAGCCGGAGAAGCGCGGTCGGGCATGGTTGGGCTGGGGCAAGTAGTTGTGTGGTGGCGCAGTCCGGTCTGGTACGGTGTCTTTTGCCGTAGAGATTCAATTCGTACGACTGTCCGGATAGACCGATAACTTTCGCTATCGTACCGGAGGTACCTGCCCAATCGTTCAAAACCCATCACCAGTTGCTCATGGCTATGTGGTATCGTTCATTATTTTCCGTTGGATGTGTGTTACTTGTTGGATTGCTTTTCGCCGAGACGGCCTCGGCACAGATCTGGGACCGCGTCCGCGACCGGGCCGAACGCGAAGTAGAGCGCCGGGCCGAAGACGTAACCTCGCGTGCGGTTAATGCTGTGCTCGATGAGCTTGAGGACGCCGTCGTCTGCATCGCTACTGACGAAACGTGTATTGAAGAAGCCGAGGAAGAGGGGAAGCCCGTCGTCATTACGGATGAAGACGGCGAGCTTGTGGAGGTGCGCGACGGCGACGAGGAGGGCGCCGCCAGCGATGCGGTTGAAGCGGCCGGCGTGGAGGCCGAAGTACCCGATGATACCCCGCGACCCGGTGAAGGGGCCTGGGCCAACTACGACTTTGTGCCCGGGGACCGGATCATGTTTGCGACCAACTTTGAAGGCTACACCATCGGACGTTTCCCTCCCAACCTCGAGTTTTTGGGCGGTATGATGCAGCTTGTGGAGTGGGAAGGCCGGACGTTCCTGCAATCATCTACCAGTGACAGCCACTTTCGCATCCCGCTGGGTGAGGAGTTGCCCGAACGCTTTACCATTGAGTTTCAGGCCTACGTTCCAGGCAGCGTGACGCGCTCGCGCATTGGTATCTTCTTTTCTGAGGATGTAAGCACCAGAAGGTTTGGCAATTATGATGGTCAGTTTTTCTATCTCGGCCGTAGAGAGTCAGGCGTGAGCGGCGATATTGAAAGCCTGGCCGACGTTACGACCTACAAGGACGAACTTGCCGATATCCGCATAGCTGTTGATGGGGCGTACGCCACGATGTATGTGAACGAAACGCGCGTGGCCAATATGCCCGCATTCAACATTGATCGTAAGGACTACATAGTCTTTGTTGCCGGCGGGCGTGAGAACGATCCGACACTTGTGACCGATCTTCGCATCGCTGCTGGCGGGCAGGAGCTCTATGACCGTCTCATGGCCGACGGCCGGGTCTCTACGCAGGGAGTTTATTTCAACACCGGAAGTGCCAGCATTCGCCCTGAATCCACGGGCACGCTCACGGAAATTGGACGCATGCTGGAGCAGCACGGCGATCTGCGTCTCCGCATCGAAGGGCACACCGACAGCGTGGGCGACGCGCAGGCCAACATGGAGCTGAGCGATCAGCGTGCGCAGTCGGTGATGCAGTACCTCGTCAATCAGCATGGCGTCTCAGCTGATCGGCTGGAGGCTGTGGGCATGGGCGAGGAGCAGCCGGTGGCTGACAATGATACCGCCGAAGGCCGTCAAAATAACCGCCGCGTCGAGCTCGTTCGGCTGGACTAAAACCTTGCGGTGAGGGCAGCAAGGATATCCGAATAGCACCACAGGGGCGACCAGCCGGTCGCCCCTGCTGCTATTCATCCCGCTCAGGACAGGCTTATGCGCGGGCCACACCACCCGAACGCACGGCGCTTGCTTTGGAGGTATCGCAAGCGGGCAGGCATCGCAACCCGGAGTCCGGCCCGGGAGTCGGACGGGGGACCGTTCCGGGGGGCGTTCCCACGGATAACTGCGGGAACGAGGAAAGGTATCGCCGTCGTTGGGATTGAGGCGGTCGACGCCTCGGTGCCCGTCTTATCCGTCGTTGGTTCTTACCGCATCCGTAATCAAAGCATACGAATCTCGGGACCGGCCGAGTAGGCCTCGAAGTCGCTGTCCGTAGTGTAGAACACCTCCACGGAGGCATCCATCATCGAAGCCAGGATGAGCGCATCCGCCATTGCCAGTCCGGCGCCATGCGACAGCCGAGCAGCCTGGTCCAGACGCTGGACTTCATTGAGCCAAATAGTTTGGCAAATATTAGGAAGTTGGTCCACAAACCCTTCGGCGACTCGGCGGTGCAGCACACCCTTCAATCCCAGCTTTTGTAGCTCGTAGAGCGTAAGACACGAAACAACCCCCTGATCCTTGCGAGCCGCAATGCCCTGCCATACCTCCTGCGCAGCAGACTGCCGGCCATTAAGTGCAACAAAGAAGCCTGTGTCGAGGCCTACAATCATTCGAGGGTTCGGTCTGGTTCATCTCGCATCCTCTCGAGCTCGTCGATAGCATCAGGAGAAGGGGACGGATACTCCTCGATAAGACGCTCGATGGTCTCCACAGCCTGCTTTCGGCGAAGGCGCTCAATATGTTCTTCGACAGCTTCGGCGTAAAAACTGGACACGGATTGCCCGCGTTCATCAGCTAATGTCTGGGCTGCCTCCCCAATATCATCTGGTACGTTGACGGTAACGCGGCCCATAATTCATCTTTTCAGGTATGATGAAATACGCGTAATAGAAATGCATAATGATTTGTCGCGTTCCCGCGCTCTGCGTTAGAATGCGACGGGTTGGCTCTTCGTACAGCCATCCGCATGGCGCCTGGAGTGGAATTGCCGTGACCCAGCGGGCATTTCAAGCCGGAGTGCGGCACGGGAATGCGGCGAGGACCGTCTCCGGGATGCCTTCCCGCGGAGGACCGTGGGAACGAGGAAAAGTCGCGGGCAACACGCCTTTATACAGTCGGCGTGACAGACTGTGCACAATTGCCTATCTTCGTGCCGGCCGGACTTCCTGTTGCACGCCTTTTCCCATCAGTTACGAATATTCCCCTCATGCGTCGCTTCACGATATTAGTCTTTTCACTCTTACTCGTATTTTTCGCCGCCTCTCACGCTACTGCTCAGACGTCCGACTTAACCGTCGAGCAGATCATGCAGGATCCGGAGAGCTTCGTCGGTGCCTGGCCCTCAAGTCCGTTCTGGTCGGAAGATGGGGAAACGCTCTACTTCCAGTGGAACCCGGGTGGAGAGTTTAAGAGCGATTCGCTCTTTGCCGTGCCGCGCACGGGTGGGGAGCCGGTGAAGGTCGAGCCTGAAGAGCGACGTGCCCTGCGAACGAGCTTCTCGGGTTGGGCGCACGGTACGCACACCTACACCGCCGATTTCGATCGGAAGGTGTTTACCGATAGCGGCGATCTGTTTGTGATGGACCGCACGACAGGAGAAACCGAGCGCCTCACGCACACACGCCAATCGGTTAATAACGCGCGCTTTTCGCCTGATGGGGAGCACGTTCTGTTTCGCATGGGCGATCAGCTCTATCGCATCACCCTATCGACAGGCGCCGTCCGACAACTCACTGATCTGCGATCGGGCAGCGGCGATCGCGACGACTCTCCCTCTGAGAAACACGCCTGGCTGGAGCAGCAGCAACAGGATCTGTTTGAGGTGTTGCGGGAGCGCAAGGCGGAGCGTGACGCACAGGAAGAAGCACGAGAGCGGGACCGGGCCGCCGACGATCCACCGCCCACGTTTCACTACGGGAGCGGCAATCTACAGCAACTGCAAATAGACCCGAGCGAGCGTTTTGTCACCTTCACACGGGTAGAACAAGGTGATCGCAAACAAACCGAGGTGATGGATTATGTAACCGACGATGGCTTTGCCGAGCCGCTCAATGCCCGTCCAAAGGTTGGCACGCCTCCAAATAAGGCAGACTTTTTCGTACAGGATCTGGAGCGGGATACCACGTTTCAGGTGGATCTTCATCAGATTGAGGGCGCCTACGATGTGCCCCCGTTTCTGCGCGAGGAAGGCGTGGAGATGGACTCGACCGATGCGAAACGGGATCTCTCTGTGTTCGGGCCACAATGGAGTGGCGATGGCGCCCATGCCGTCGTTGTGATTCGCGCCTACGACAACAAGGACCGCTGGATTGCCCGCCTCAATGCCGAAACAGGCGACCTAACCGTGCTCGATCGGCAGCACGATGAGGCGTGGATTGCGGGTCCGGGTATTGGCTGGGGATCGGGCAGCAGTGGCTGGCTGCCGGACAACGAACATTTTTACTTTCAGAGTGAAGCCACGGGGTACAGCCACCTCTACACGGTGAATGTAGCATCGGGCGAAATCCGGCAGCTGACGGAGGGCGACTTCGAGGTGTTTAGCCCGCAGATCTCGCAGGACGGAAGCCAGTGGTTCTTCCTCAGCAGCGAGGGATCGCCGTTTGAGCGGCATGTCTATTCCATGCCCATCGAGGGCGGTGAGCGTACGCGGCTTACAGCAGAAGCAGGGATGCGGACCTTTGCGCTTCACCCAGACGAAGATCAACTGGCCACGCGCTTCTCTACTATCACCGCGCCCTGGGAAATCTACCTGAAAGATACGGACGGCGAGGATCGTGAGCGCATTACGCACTCGCCCACCGAGGAATGGCTGGCGTATCCGTGGCGCGAGGGGGAGTTGATATGGTTTGAGGCATCTGACGGAGTGGAGGTGCCGGCGCAGCTTTTCGTGCCCGATGAGCCCAACGGCGCCGCTGTACACTTTGTGCACGGGGCTGGCTATCTCCAGAATGTGCACAAGGGCTGGAGCAATTACTTCCGCGAATTCATGTTTCACAACATGCTGACGGACCTCGGCTACACAGTCATTAACGTAGACTTCCGGGCCTCGGCCGGGTACGGTCGCGACTTCCGGACCGCTATCTACCGGCACATGGGTGGGCGCGATCTGCAGGACTACGTGGACGCTTCGCAGTACCTCGAAGCCGAACACAGCATTGACCCGCAGCGGCAGTTCATCTACGGCGGCAGCTACGGCGGCTTCATCACGTTGATGGCGCTGTTCACCGAGCCGGACCACTTCGGTGGCGGAGCAGCCCTGCGATCGGTAACGGACTGGGCCCACTACAACCACGGCTACACCTCAAACATCCTCAACACACCCGTGCAGGACTCGATGGCGTACGTTCGCTCATCGCCGATTTATCATGCCGAAGGATTGGAGGACCCGCTGCTGATGACACACGGCCTCGTGGATACGAACGTGCAGCCGCAGGACATCTTCCGCCTCTCGCAACGCTTGATCGAGCTTGGTAAGACCGACTGGGAGCTTGCTACGTATCCCGTGGAGCCACATGGCTTCCAGACGCCGTCCGGGTGGACGGATCAGTACCGGCGCATCTTCAAGTACATTGAGGAGAGCGTCGGTCCTGATCGCAGCGAGTAATTCTACCTGGATTACTCTTCCGATATGCGGGGACGGTCCAGGCGGGGCGCATGCTCCTCTAAGCTCAACGAGTGCCAGAACGCCATGATGCGTTGATAAAGTATCGACTGTGTGGTGCTTCCACGCCTGTAGTCCCCTTCATGGGCGAGCGTGTAGACCGTATTACCCCGCCTAAGTAACGCTTGCTGGAATCCGCCATCCGTCTGGCTATCGATCCAGATCAGGGTGTCGCTCGAAGAAGCAAGAATTTTGACGTGAGCGCGCTGTTGCCGCAGAGAGAAACGTCCCTGCACGTCCATCTGGCGCATATCGATGTTCTCGAAAGCAATGGTGTCCGGCGTAATCAGTTCGGTTTCGTTCACGTCCAGTGCAGCGCAGCCTGCAGCCACAATCGCAGAGATAGCGCTCACCACAAGAAACCGGCTCACCCTGAACATCATTTCGCTCCTCTCCAGCACGGCACGAGTATCGTAGATCCACCCTTTCAATGTAGGACGGAGCCAGGGTGTATTGCAAGAAACGGCGAACCGTTGCGGTGGTTGGTAGGACGAGAGTCACAGAGACCGTGGAGGAGGTATGAAACCAGCAGCCAGAAATGGAGCGCCGGCTAGGAACGTGCGGGGCGAGCGCCTGCAGCCCTGTTGCACGGATCCTGTCACCGGCTATTACCGGGATGGATTTTGCCACACCGGACCGGAGGACCGTGGTTCACACGTGGTGTGCGCCGTGATGACGGAAGAGTTTCTAACCTTTACGAAGGAGCAAGGCAACGACCTCTCCACTCCACAGCCGCGCTTTAACTTTCGGGGCTTGAAGCCCGGTGACAGCTGGTGCCTGTGCGCCCTGCGGTGGAAGGAGGCCTATGATGCCGGGATGGCACCGCCGGTGAATCTGGAGGCCACGCACGAAAAAGCACTGACGCACCTGCCGCTCGCAGCGCTTGAAAAGCACGCGATCGACGGCTGAGGGATGACAAAAAAAAGCCCCCTTCCGCGGTGGAAGGGGGCGTGCGAATGACCTTCGAACAAAGTCGAAGATGCAAATTACTCTTCACTGATTTCCAGATCAGACTCAAGAGCTAAGTGCAACTGAAACGTGTCGAAGAAGCGGGTGACCACGCCTTCAAATGAAACCGTTTCTGTCGGGATAGGCTCTCCCTCATAGAAGGAACTATTGCCACCTTCGAGACGCAGGACGCCTTGGTCGGTGCCATCCTCTATGTCATAGCTTCCATCACCTCCCCCTGCGGCGAACTCATCATCACCGTCTGGATCGATTGTGAAATCATTAACTCGAACGAGTTGATGCTCATAGGCTTCACCGTTCGCATTCAGTTCTTCGAGCGTAATCTCCTGGACGTCCGGGAGTGGGTTGTCACTTGACAAGACTTCCGTCGAAACATTATTGATTTCCCGGAAATCACGGAAAGTACCCATTTCACCGGTTACCCTTACGAGGTCACCTTGGGCGAGGGAGCCATCTTCAAGGCCATCCCAACCATCAGAGTTGAATGCCTGAATGGCGGCGGTATCGTCTTGGAAGAAGATATACTGTCCTTTTCCACGGGTTAGTACCGCTTCAAAAGTGACGGCCGTTCCATCCTCAAATTCACGAGCTTCACCTATGGTTACCTCCTGAGGCTCTTCCTCTTCCTCGATGTCACCTTCGATCAGAGGTAGAATCTGGTTACCGTTAAACTCGCCTGTAATTCCGCGGAACGTGAACGATCCTTCTGGGATCGGTTCACCGCCGTAGAATGAATTGTCATCAATGCGCAGGGTGATTTCCACGTTGCCATCCGTGACGTCGTAGTTGCCCTCGGCACCTCCGGCCTGAAAAACTTCGTCATCGGTATTGATGATTTCAAGCCCGGAGATGGTGACGAGTCGGCTCTGGAAATCGCCTACTTCATCAAGCCCGATTTCCATTGGCTCAGGTAGGTCGTTTCCGGACGAAAGGATTTCAAAATCCTCTACGTCGCCGCTGTCCAGTTGGAAGAGGCCGTTGAACTGACCAACCGAGCCGGTGACCTGCAACTCATCTCCGATTTCTGCCGCTTCGGAGACATCGTCACGACGACTTACGACGATTCCGGCCGTACCATCTTCGATGACAGTGGTTGAGCCGAATACGCGTGTAACGAGTCCCTCAACACGGATGGTTTCACCTGTACCTTCCGTATCAATCGCGTCAGCGATGCTGATCACCTCCGGCTCGTCCGGATCGTCGTCGGGGTCGTCATCCGGGTCGTCGGCGTCATCGTCTGGGATGATATCGGACGGTTGCACCGGGATAAGCTGAACGTTACCACCGAAGACGCCAACGACACCTTCATACGTGAACAATCCTTGTGGCGCGGAGCGTCCACCGACGTTGGATTCGGCACTGCCTTGCACGCGGAAGTCCATCCGATCGCCATCAGGATCCTCAACACGGTAAGTGGTACCGCCACTAAAGGAGCTGGGCGGGTCGTCCAGTTGCAGATCCGTGATGCGAACCAGCAGGCTTTGATAATCGCCACTCGATACCTGGCTGAGAGTGGCGTCAATAGGAGATGGTGCTGATCCCTGTTCCACAATGGTGTAGGAACTGAGGTCGCCTCCATTGATCTGCTGTAGATTGTTGAATGCACTTATTTCACCGGTCGCGAGGACAACCGTACCGGGCTGGATCTGGCCGGAGGAGATATCATCTCGGAAGTCCTCAGCAAGAGGGCCTCCAGCCTGCCGGATGACCATGCCGCTTGCGCCAAGGCTTCCGCTGTCATCCTGGAATCGGATGAAGTCGCCGTGGGCTCTTGTTACCGTTCCCTGAATGGTAACGGTAGCACCAACGCCTCGCTCTCGTGCTTCGGCGATGGGCAGGGGACCAATGCTTAGATTGAATTCGCGGTTGTTGCCGATTTGCACCGGCCCGTCTGATTGGGCACGTTGCAAGGCAAACCGTGCTTCCTTGGCACCTCCAGTAATGTCAGCGCCTGAGACATCGATCTCAACGTCCTGGCGGTCTCCATCTTCGGCATTGGCTGAAAAGTTCACCTCTATCGGTGTGTCGACGCCAAGGCCTCCGACGTCCTCTGAGGTCGCGCTGCTGGCACCCTCTGCAAAAAGTACTTCAACGCTTACTGCGTTTCCCGACGGATTGTTAATGCGAACGCCAATAGTAACGACGCTATCTTCTGGTACAGCGCCGTCGCCACTTGACGTGAACTCAACGGAGGTGGCACTCGGGTCGACGCCGACGATACCGTTGTCGCTGTCACAGCCCATCCAGGTGAGTGACAGGAACAGGATCAGTACCGGCGCCAGTGCTGGTCGTAAAAATCTATACATGGAAGTAGAGGTCATTCAAAGAAGGGTAGCGGGTTAAGGCATCAAACACTGCCGGCGGGTGACCCGGCCTGGGCCACCCGCTGGGGCAGTTCATGGATTAGAATATGTAGCGTACTCCGAGCTGGAGCTGCCACCGGGAGGAGGTATTGGCCGTGTTGAAGAAGTCGTCGCGCAGCTTCTGGCGCGCGGTATTCTCATTAAAGTTGATGATGTCTTTGCCAACATCATCAGCTGTAATGAGGCGACCTCCAATTTCGGAGCCGATATCTCCTTCCTCTACAAACCCTTCAAATTCCCAGGCAAGCTGGTCATTGAAGCTGGAGAAGCGGATGCGTCCCCAGTCGTCATTGAGCAGGTTCAGCACGTTCTCCAGGGTAGCCTGGACTTCAAACCGCTGGTTGCCAAACGTGGTAAATTCCTGGCGCACGTTCAGGTCAAACCGATTCTGGAACGGATCCCGCCCCGAGTTAACGTCGACGATTTCGCCACGGAACTGGTTGAGTCCGTCTTCACCGGCGATAAAGGCGTCGAGGAGTTCCCAGTTGTCACTGGTTAGCACGACGTCATTTTCCGTAGCTGGTACGAAGACGAGGTCGTTGTTCGTACCGTCTGCGCCGGCGTCACCAAGGTAGATCCAGCTAAACGGTGAGCCCGAACGTCCTTCCCAGAAGAGTCCGAAGGTAGTGGCCGAACGGTTGCTCCACGGGATTCGGTAGTTCAGTGTGGCCAGCGCGCGGTGACGCACCTCAAAGTCTGAGGTCCCGAGTTCCGGATTGTTGATGTCGGTGCTGGGGTTAAACCGCCAGTTTGATACCGCCTGGCTGGACGTGGCCGAGTTTGTCGTCTTGGCACGGCTGTACGTGTACGACACCGAACCGCTGAGTCCCGCGCGCACCCGGCGCTGCAGCTGGCCTGTCACGCTCCACTCGTAGCCCTGATTGGTGTTGTCGAGTACAAGGACATTGGTGAAGCGATTATCAATACGGTCGGGGTTACCGAAGCGACCAGCTTCCCCGTACACCGGGCGACCGTACGCACTCTCACCAACGACCTGCTGGTTGATGTCCCGGTACGAGACGTCATTAATCGAGTTGGAGTACAGCCCTTCAAGCGTAGCGGTAAGCCCGAAGAAGGGTAGCTCCTGGTCGATGGCCAGGTTGGTCCGGAGCGTTTGCGGATAACGGAAGTTCGGATCGGTAATGTTAACCTCCGTGGTTCCTTCCGGCGCAAATCCGTCGATGCGGCTCAGGCAGTCACCACCCGGTTTTGGCTGATCAGCTGGATCGGCCGTGCCAGGGAAACATGCGCTGAAGTTCGGATCGTAGATTCCGTCCTCATCCGTGTACACCTCTTCCGGATCGATATTGACGTTGATCCGCGCAAACTCGACACCTGTGTTGCTGTACTGGTTTGAGATCCAGACAAACGGTGGTCGTCCACTGAAAAGTCCGGCTCCACCGCGGATCTGCGTATCCAGGCCGGGGAAGAGCAGGTCGTTCGTGTAATTAAAGCCGAAACGAGGGGCCCAGAGGATGGAGCTGAAGCCACCCGGGACCTCATCCGTCCGGAATTCCGGGAATGTTTCCTCTACATCAGGATTACGCGTGGGGTTGTCAGGAAGCATCGGAAGATCCGCACGCAGGCCGATCGTGAGGCGAAGCTCATCCGTCACGTCCCACTCGTCCTGTGCATAGAGGCCTATTTGTGCGCCGGTAAACTCTGCAGCGCGTCGCGCGTCATCCGGCACAAAGTTGCCGTCCTCATCACGAGCGAAGCTGTGCTCAAAGGAGATCGGCTGGCCGCGCTCAAATGCTTCGATGGCGGAAATCGTCTCCTCGCCAATCGTAAAGCCTTCGAACTGGTAGTCTCCGTAGAAGTCACGGATGAATACATTGCGGAATTGGAAAACCTCAGCGCGAGTACCGAACGTCAGTGAGTGGTCGCCAAAGCTGTAGAACAGGTCGTTGGTGAACTCGAAGATGTCCTGGTCGAGCTGGTTGGCCTGACTGAACCGGTTGATGCCCATGTCAACGTTCCGATTGCTGGGCAGCGTGATACGCGTTTGAGGGAACGGCTGATCAGCAGGAACCCGCTCGTCGCGCACCCTCGTGTAAACCAGGCGAGCTTCGTTAAATGCGTTATTGCTCAACTGCGACGTGAGCTCCAGTGCAGTTGAATTTTGTACACTTTCGAAGATGTACTGCCGGTTCTCCAGCGAGAACGTGTTGGTACCACGGCCAAGCCCCTGGTCATCCTGCGCAGAAACGTAGTTATGACGTACCGACAGGCGGTTCCGGTTGTCGATATTCCAGTCGATCTTGGCCAGCACCTTGTTATTATCTGTGCGCTGACTCAGCGGCGTAAAGCCTCCCGGATCATAGTCATACGTGTTCTGGGCTACC
Organism: Salinibacteraceae bacterium; assembly: GCA_007124945.1. Taxonomy (GTDB): domain Bacteria; phylum Bacteroidota; class Rhodothermia; order Rhodothermales; family Salinibacteraceae; genus Tc-Br11-B2g6-7. The sequence goes on from SLED01000048.1 coordinate 23,823, forward strand.
TGCCTTATTTGGTCGAGTGTGCTTGTGGGCTCGCGGAAAACGTTGGAGCCGTCAAGGTCCGGACCAACGCGCGTGCCGAGCGGACTGCTCTCGCGAACAAGCTCACCCGATACGAAGAAGAACAGGCGATCCTCGATGATGGGGCCGCCAAGCGTACCGATAATGAAGTGCTCGTCGAACTCGTCGGCACCCTGGCCATCAAGGTCACCGATCAACGCTTCATTGCGTCCGAGATAGCGCAGGCTGCCTTCGAACGTATTGGTACCGCTTTTCGTGATCGCATTAATACGTCCACCGGTGAAGCCGTTCTGACGTACATCGAACGGAGCAATGTCCACATTGAACTCCTGCACGGCATCCAGCGAGATGGGCTGCGCGCCTGCCTGTCCACCGGGAGCACCGGTGCCGGCCAGGCCGAACACGTCATCGAGCGTAGCACCGTCAATCTGGATCGCATTGAAACGGTTGTTACGCCCGCCAATGGAGCTGCTCCCGCCACCTGCTGCCTGTGGTGTCAGGCGTGCAAGGTCGGCCAGCGAGCGGTCAATCGTAGGCAGCCGGTCAATTTCCTCGGCGCTCACGTTTGTCCGCGCACCCGTGCGGTCCCTACTAATTTGCTCCGAGCGACGTGCGATAACCTCTACACCTTCAAGCTCGGCTCCTTCTTCAAACAGCTCAAAATCGAGCCGCAGGGTCTGGTTGAGCGACAGGGTGATGTCAGTTTCCTCAGATGCCTGGAAGCCTACAAACGTGGCGCGCACCGTGTAAGGGCCGCCCACACGCAGACCGCGCAGGGTGTATTGCCCATCAACACGAGCTGAGGTGCCGTATTCGGTTCCGGAGGGCTCATGGACTGCGATAACGTTGGCGCCCGGAAGGGGCTCGCCTGTATCGTCAGTCACCGTACCGGTGATGGCGGCATTCGTAGACTGAGCCGCTGCAGGCCCATTGGGTAAAGCAAGAAAACTGAGTAGTAACACAGAAAAAAGCCATGCCGTAACATGTGGCTTCATGTTGTACCTCTCATTGATTAAACGAATTAAACGTAGAACGCAGTCCGTAAGGACGCACGAAAGTGGGACAGTAGAGGGAGGTGACATGCCGATACGCTGCAACCTGAGCAGGTTTGCGTCAGGAAAATCGATTGCCTCTTCACAAGTGGCCGCCCGGTAGGCACCAGCGCCGCTTGTGACGTGTCGAAGGACTCAGGCGCACACAGTATGCGATACCGGGTTGCTCCGTGCATATAGCCGCTTACAATGTGTGTGCTACAGGCCATGTATCAGCAAGTCCAGAGCGAAAATCTCGTACTGCACGGGGAATATAGGGCATCCGCATTACGAAAGGATTACGCATGGTGCGGGCTGTGTTAATCCCGGCTGAAGATTCTATGCGCAGTACAAATACCGCACAGATCCATCCCCGACCGAACGACGATCCTCGCTTACTCTCCTAAATATTTTTAGCGGAAGACTGAAATTACGTAGCTGGGCGGGCCAATTTCAACTTTCTTGTCGACGCAGCTTTTTTCTCGCCATGGTTGGATGCCCGGGGTGCGATTCCTCTGCAGGGACCCAAGAGACTGTAACGTTCGTCTAATTTCACCAGTGAGCATGTTACAATCGTGCATGGTAACTACGCAACTTATCCCGCCGTTATAGACCATGCATGTCCGTCACTAACCCGACGCGGCGCGCATCGTTAGAAATATTTTGCAGACTACTTTCTTCCCACCCTTCGTCCCAGGCCATATGTTTGTGTTTACGGTAAAGCGGAGCGTTTTCATCTTTTTGCTCGCGGCTGCCCTCACGGTCACCGCGTGTAGTTCCGACGATACGTTTGATACCGAACAGCTCTTCGGTAGCTACGCATTTACGGAGTTCGTTTTCGAGCCGGATCCCCAATTGCCTGATACCGACTTGCTTGAGGAGCTCGAGTCGGTTGATCTGGAGCTTTTCCGGGGTGGCGAGTTTTCTCTCCGGTATCGTTTCCCTGGAGAGGCAGGCTCTCGAAATGCGCGTGGTACGTTTACAACCGGTGCGAACGATGTCCGGCTTTCCGTAAACAACCCTGACAACCACCGCGATCTCTTCCTGCCCGAGAGCTTTCGGTTAACGATCGAAGATAACGGCGAGCGTTTACTTCGGGATATCCGGAGAACGAACCTGAACCTCGACGCAACGCGCTACGATCGCTACACCGGCGCAAGAGATATTGACGGCACGCTGGTAATGCGACTGGAAAGGCAATAGCACCGCTCCAGCGTATCGACCCGGTCTCCCACTTCGCTCACTCCGCCATGCCAATGACTCGTTTACCACACTTTTTTTCAGTAATAGC
>SLED01000190.1 GCA_007124945.1 Salinibacteraceae bacterium
AGCTCCACCTTCGCACCGATACCGCCTGTGTTGGGCGCCTCCCCTTCAAGCTCCACCTTCAGGAAGTGATGGCCATTACGCTCGCGCGAGAGATTGCGATAGATGCCTGCCGGCTCATTGATGTTGTTGATGACGAGATCCAGCGCGCCATCGTTGTTCAGATCGACATACGCGGTGCCGTTTGAAAAGCCGGGATCTCCGAGCCCCCACGCATCGGCTTTGTTGGTGAAGGTCAGATCACCGTTGTTCTTATAGGCATAGTTGGGAATGGCAATCTGCGGCATCTGCTCCAGTAGATCGAGGTTTTCCTCCGTGATGCCGCGTTCAAGCGATGCCTGTATCGCCTGGTTGGAGATGTAGTCGATGTAGTCGAGATCGTTCGGACGGCGGTAGATACCGTTGCTCACGAAGAGGTCTTTGTGGCCGCTGTTATCCAGATCCGCGAAGAGCGCGCTCCAGCTCCAGTCCGTGGCATGCACGCCGGCGAGGTAGCCGATATCGCTGAACTTGCCGAGCCCCCGGTTGAGTTGCAGCGTGTTGCGTGCGTACTGCGGGTGATAGCCGAGGCTCAGCTTGTAGCGGTACGTGTCATGCCCTTCAGCCATCACCGATGTTTTGAGGATATCTTCCCGCTCCGGCTGCATGTCCAGCGCGACCAGGTCAACCAGGCCGTTGTTGTTGAAATCGGCTGCGTCCACGCCCATCGTGAAGTACGAGGTGTGGCCCATCGCATCGGCAATCGATTCGGTGAAGGTGCCGTCACAGTTGTTGCGGTAGAGGAAATCGTTCTCGTGGAAGTCGTTGCCCACGTAGATGTCTAGGCAGCCGTTTCGGTTGAAATCGCTCACCGCAAGCCCGAGCCCGTATCCCGAGGGGCCGCCGTAAATGCCAAGCTCCTCACTCACGTCCACAAACGTGCCGCCGTCATTCCGGAAGAGCCTGTCGCCCGACTTCGGGTGGCGATCCTGCCGCTGCGCAATGCCCCGAAACCGGTCCTCCGTGTGCACCGCGTGGTTCATCAGGTACATGTCAAGGTAGCCGTTCCCCGTGAAGTCGAAGAAAGCGGCCTGCGTGGAATACCCCACGTGCTCCAGCCCAAATTCGGCGGTCTTGTCGGTGAAGGTGCCGTCCCCGTTGTTGATGTAGAGGATGTTGTGCCCATCCAGATCGAGATGATTCACGCCAGAGACGTAGATGTCGAGGTAACCGTTGCCATTCACGTCGGCCATTGTGGCTCCGCTCGACCAGCCCGGCGGCCCTTGCACGCCTGCCTCCTCAGTTACATCCTCGAAGACGTAATCGCCCTTGTTGAGATAGAGACGGTTCGGCTCCAGGTTGGACGTGAAGTACAGATCCGGCAGCCCGTTATTGTTGATATCCCCGACGGCTACCCCCCCGCCGTTGTAGTAGTAGAGGTAGTTGAGGATGTTGATGGAGGTATCCTCGGGCAGGTGGTTGACGAAGTCGATGCCCGTCTCCTCGGGGCTTAGTCGCTCGAAAAGTGGTGGCTCGCGCTCTTCCTCAACCGAACAGCCGGAGAGCACGAGGATGAGGCTCAGCATCCCCGTCCAGCAGATATTCAGTCGTACATCCAGCATCGTCACACTCATCCTATTCGCGGGCGGCGACCGAGGGAGCAGCCTCGCCGGTGGGGGTGATGAAGCGAGCGGTGTCGTTATTTCGGGCGGCCATCACCACGGTGCCGTGCTGCGCGTGGTTGAAGGGTAGCAGGTGCCGCGTTTCACCCGACAGTTGAACACCCCGCTCACGTGCGGGCACTTCGGTGAAAGCACCCGTGCCATCTCCCGACAGGAGCACGCCCCAGCTTGAGCCCATCCGTCCAATTTCCGGCTGCACGCCAAAGAAGTTGCCTGCCAGCAACAGGTCAGCGTGGCCGTTCTGCGTCATATCATCGGCGTAAATGCCATAAATGGGCTTCTTCTGCGCGATGCGCGGCAGGCTTCGCACATCGAAATGACCCGACCCATCGTTAATCAACACGACGCTATCGAACCGGTCCACGTGACGTTTCGTGGCACGCTCCCGCTCCTCTTCGCTCAACACATCTTCTACCGTGGCCTCCGAATACGATTCGAAGGTCGGAAACTCAGCCCGGAGATGGTTCAGCGCTGAGGCAATATCCAGCCGTAGTTTGAAGGGATACCGTACACCGTCTTCGTAGTGAGTGAGCACCTGTTCAACTGAGCCGTTCTGGTTGAAGTCCGCCACGTACATCTCCATAGGCTCCTCAGGAGATGTTGTAAGACGCGTGTTCAGGCCGAGATTACCTGCTACAATGTCGAGGTATCCATCGCCGGTGAGATCAGTCAGCTGTACTCGATTCCACCACCCGTGCGAATCTTCGAGCTCCGGTCGGTCTGCGCGTGCCAGCGTTCCATCACCCTGATTCTCAAACAGAACGATGGGCATCCAGTCGCCCACCACCACGAGATCCTGATACCCATTGCCAGTGACGTCACCCCAGGCGGCGTCCGTTACCATTCCAATATCCGCGAGCCCCGGGGCAATTTGATCGGTAACATCGACGAACTGACCATTCTCTTGCTGCTGCAATAGCGCGCTCTCCGGCGTTTCGCCGTACTCAAAGGGAATCAACCGACCACCCACAAACAGCACCGGGTCGCCGGAATTATCAAGATCACCAACGGCAACCTGGGAGCCGCTTGCATAGCGCACGGGCAATATGCCCTCCGGCGCCGGGGTGAAAGAGCCGCGTCCATCATTCAGGTACAACCGGTCATTGAGCTCGGGCGCCGCCGGAGAAAACTCGTTTCCACCGCTGACGACGTACAGATCAAGGGTGCCATCTCCCGTAGCATCAAAAAATACTGCGCCAACGTCCTCTGCTCCCCTGACTGCCTGGAATGCTTCAATCTCCGCATCAATGAAAGTGCCATTCGCCTGCTGTAGCAACAACTGGCCCGGCCGGTCCTTCGCGCCTCCGATGAACAGATCATCCAGGCCATTACCGGTTACATCGGCTGCGGCTACGGCAGGGCCTTCCCGAGACATCATCCGGGGAATCAGCTGGTCGCGATGAAAATCAACAAAATCATTTTCCTCGTGACGCACCGTAAGGCCGAGCTCATCGCTTACATCCTGCAGAACGGCTGCCACTTCTTCTGGCGATACGGCGTGCGGGTTGTCGGTATCCGCGGGCACAGCATCGCTCTGCTGCACGGTGAGACGCTGATTGGTAGGCACATCCATGAGCACCTCAACGCGATCGTCGGGCCAGAGCACGGTTACCTTGTCGAGCGTTTCAGCCTGCCCTACACCGAACGTCAACACGTAGTCCACGCTCGATTGGAAACCACGCATCGGCATCTGCTCTTGATGAAAGCGTTGCCCGTCGTGCTCAATTGTAACCTTCGCACCCAACCCGAACCGGTTCGCACCCTCCCCTTCAAGCTCTACTTGAAGGAAACGATTATCGGAAAGCGTTCGGGCGTTATTTCGGTAGATGGAAAGAGGCTGGTCGTTATTACTCACAATGAGGTCGAGCGCGCCATCCCCATTAAGATCTGCATATGCCGCACCGTGAGATGATGTTGGAAGGCCGAGCCCCCACGCCTCGGTCACGTCCTCGAACTGAAGATCGCCGTGGTTCTTGAAGACAAAATTCGGAATCGGCTCGGATTCCATCAGATCAATCAGGTTGAGGTAGTCCACGTTTCCGGCATCATCGACGCGCCCATCGGCCATGAGCTGCATCCGCTCCTCGTTTGCCAGATATGAGATGTAATCCTGATTGGTCAGGTCGTGCAACATCCCGTTGCTAACGAACAGATCCTTGTTGCCGTCAAGATCAAAGTCGGCGAACAGCGCGCTCCAGCTCCAGTCCGTGCGCGCAACGCCTGCCAGGTTGCCCACGTCGCTGAACGTACCGTCGGCGTTGTTCACGTGCAGCATGTTGCGCATGTACTGATGATGGTATCCCAGCCGCTTACGACGCTGATAGGTGTCCCATCCCTCGAACGATGAAGTGAGCTTCAGCCGCCTGTTATCGGGCGGCAGCATGTCCGTGACGTAGATATCCAGGTAGCCATCATTCGTAACATCCGCCACGTCACTTCCCATCGAGAAATGGCTGATGTACGGCACCCGCTCCTCAAGCTCTTCGCTAAACGTGCCATCTCCGTTATTTAGATAGAGGTAGTCACGCTCGAAGAAGTCATTTGAGACATAGATGTCCTGCCAGCCATTCTTATTAAAATCGCCGACGGCTACTCCAAGGCCAAACGCTATCTCACTTCCGTAAATGCCGGCTTCTTCACTCACATCGGTGAAGGATTCGCCATCGTTTCGGTAGAGCCGGTCGCCTCCGTCGTCGTGGCGCACATTGCGCAGATTGCGCATCCCGAAGCTACCTACCGGTCGGAAGGAGTTATTCAGGACATAAAGGTCCAGATTGCCGTCACGAGTGTAGTCGAAAAACACCGCATGGATTGAGTAGCCCTCGTCATCCACACCGTACTCCGCGGCCTTCTCTTCAAAGACTGGAATTCCCTCGTCATTAAGTCCCTGGTTGATGTATAGCTCATTGGCCCGATCCTGTCCATCCACATCACCCGACTGGCAAACGTAAATGTCCAGAAGGCCATTACCGTTAACGTCGGCCATAACGGCACAGGTCGCCCAGGGCCCTTCGCCCGCTATGCCGGCGACGTCGGTTACGTCTCGGAACCGGAATTCACCGTCATTAAGGTACAGCCGGTTATCCTCCTGGTTGGCGGTGACGAACAGATCCGGGAGCCCGTTGCCTGTCAGATCGCCGACCGCGACTCCCGCACCATTGTAGTAGTTGCGGTAGGTGTAGATATTCATTTCCTGCGTATCCGTAAGCCGGTTTTCAAAGTCCACACCCGTGTAGGCTGACGGCAGTAGCGTGAACAGCTTCTCCCCTTCCACGGGGGGAAGCTCATCGCCCTGCTGACCGCCAAAAAGCTCACAACCCGCCAGAAGCACGAGAAGGAGGCCGCACACAACGGCCTGGAGTGAGAGACTCCACCGCCTCCAACCAGACTTCTTCATTCGCTCGGAAAGCTGAATATCCATAATCCCTTTATGGCACCAGAATAAATACGGTAACTACCAGATAACCAACGTGGTACCACTTCCGTCGACCTCACATCCAAATCCACGGAAATGTGAAGATTCGGTTCCGCCAGTGTGCCTCCTACACTGAGCAGCACAGCGCTGCTATTGCTAAGGAGCGGAAGCCCGATAGCTCAAGGCTACCGGGCTCCCTGTACCCCTTGTGACATTTATCGAGCTATTAGTAGCCAGGATTCTGATCCAGGTTGGGGTTGGCATCAACCTGCGACTGTGGGACCGGGAAGAGCACGCGGAATTCAGAACTCGGATCCTTAAACTCCCACTCATCCAGGAAACGCGGGGCACCGTCGGCAAACCCGAAACGAATCATGTCGGCCCGGCGCTTATTCTCGTAAGTGAATTCGAAGCCGCGCTCATCGTACACTGCGTCAAGCGCCTCACTCTGCGACATTCCCGTATCAAGCGGCTGTGGTGGATCGAAGACCAGGGACCGTACCTCATCGTTGATCACCTGAATACCTTCGTCTACGCGATCCAGGCGAATCAGCGCCTCAGCTTTAATCAGCTGTGCTTCAGCCCAGCGGTAGAAGACGAAGTTGTTACCGCCCTGATCGCCCGTCGTGTTGGGATCCAGTTCCCACTTTAGGGGACGGAAGCCCTCTTCTTCACGTGCGCCGGTGATGCCCTGTATGGGACCGATAACGAGCGGATCGCCCGGGCGCGTCTCCAGTGGTTCGGTCGTATCGTCACCAAAGCATTCATTGCCGAAGCAACCTGCATTAGGTTCTGCGTAGAGCTGACCCTCGAGAAACACGTCTTTCCTCAAGTCGTCGTCATCGAAGCCTTCGAAATACTCCGTCAAAGCGCTGAAACCGTTCCAGGGGGTCTCCGTCGCTCCGGGCCCACGGATTACGGTATTGTAGTGCAAGGTCGACATAGGACGCGCATTAAAGCCCAGACCGTCTGAGGCAAGATACTCAATGGTAAAGATATTGCCTCCCACACCCAAGTTATCGGCCGCGAAATGGTCCCACCAGCTGCTTGGTGGACCGTAAATGCCGAGGTTTTCGAGCTCTTCGATAGTATCCAGTGCTTCCTGGTACATGGCCTGACCGGGCGTGATGCTGCTTGCGGTAACCGTGCCGGTATAAACCTCTGCATTCAAGTAAAGATTGGCCAGCGTCATGAGAGCCGCGCCGCGACCGAATTGTCCCTCATCCGCATCTACGGGAAGGTCAGGAATAGCCGTTTGAAGCTCATTGACCACGAAGTTGAACAGGTTTTCCCGTTCGCCCGGAGGATCAAGTGGACTCGGCGGTTCTTCTGGGTCAACCACGAACTGATCCTCATCCAGAACCGGCATCGCTCCGAAATAATCAAGCCCCAACGCATAGAAGAATGCACGGAGGGCGCGAGCCTCAGCTTCGAGCGCCGCGCGGTTGGTCAGATCATCAGGAGCGTCGCTTACGAGACCACCTAACACTGCATTAGAGCGTGCTACGCCGGTTAAGAGGTCACCATAGGCTCCACCAAACTCAGGGTGAATGGGCGTCCAGTTATGCTGATGGAGCTGCCGCCAGTTACCCCCGTCATCCCAGTCATCACCTCGGGTGGGGACCATGGTAGCATCGGTCGAATGCTCACCTGCATTCCAGAAGCCAAACTGGAAGTTACGCATGGTGGCATATACTGGAGCAAGAGCGCGCTGGACGTCTTGCTCAGACTGAAACAGAACACTTTGGTCGAGTGAGCCGAAGGTCTGCTCATCAAGGTCTGTGCATCCAACAAAAACGAGTACCGGCACCAGCAATGCCGCTAAGAACAGGGCGGCCCGGTTTCGATTCGTCTGAATAGAGATTGGCATAGCGTGTATAGAGCGTGTCAGTGTCAGTTCGGCAAAGGGTTGTACGTGGTGATGAGCTTAGAAGCCCAGGTTTACACCGAAGGTGATCGACCGGGAACGCGGATAGGTCGTGAAGTCTATTCCGAGCGTTCCAAGTCCAGCGTCTGTGTTAACCTCTGGATCCCACCCCTGATAGCTGGTGAAGGTGTAGAGGTTGTTTACCGAGAGGGAGACGCGGGCGTTGCGTACCTGAGGAAGATCGGGCAGCGTGTATCCAACCGTAATGTTATCAATCCGGAGGAACGACCCGTCCTGTACCCAGCGATCTGAGAAGACCGCCGAATCGGCACCGCGCTGCGGCGAGTCTAAAGCGGACTCAAAGAGGTTACGGCGCTGCAGCACCTGTCCGGGATTATCGAAAAGAAGTGCCATGTTATTGAACACGTCTATTCCCTGCACTCCACGGAGGAAGAGACTGAAGTCAAAGTCAGAGTATGTACCCTGCACATTCAATCCGTAGGTGAAATCCGGCTGAGCGTTACCAATGAACTGCTCGATCCGGTTTCCCTCGTCATCGACCTCAAAGACCTGGTTTCCATTCTGGTCTATACCCAGGAAGACCGGGCCATAGAAGGAGCCTATCGGATGCCCGGCCTGGATTCGCTGTGCCGTCACGTCAGTCTGGCCAGGCCCACCTACACCTCCTGTCGAGATGAAGTCGCCTTCTTCTCGCAGTGCCGTCACTTCATTGCGGTTGGTAGCGATATTCCCACCAACGCGCAGGCTCCAGTTTTGACGCTCATAAAGCACCGCATCGATATCGAACTCGATCCCGTCGTTGCGCATGGAGCCGATATTGACGAGCTGAGAACCAACTTCCGTAGGCTCGGGCACGGTCACGTCCAGCAGCAGATCGTCCGTATCGCGGCGATAGACTTCCAGCGCACCCTGGATGCGACCGCCAAGGAAGCCATAATCGATGGCCAGATTGTACGAGGTCGTTTCCTCCCATCCGAGATCGGGATTCGGGAAGTTCGTCAGGTTAGCGCCAACCACTTCCTGCCCATTCCGCACATTGCGGATACCAGGGGAGAAGATAGCCAAAGAGCGCCCGATGCCGATTTCCTGGCTACCGGTAATTCCGAAGCCAGCACGGACCATGAGGTTGTTCAGGATATCTACGTCAGCGAGGAACGGCTCGTCGGACATTCTCCAACCGATGGAGGCAGCGGGGAAGAGACCCCATTGGTTGCCATCACCAAAGCGACTTGAGCCATCCCGACGCAGCGAGGTCGCAATCAGGTATCTATCGTTAATATCGTAGTTAAGACGACCGAAGAACGAGATCAGTCTACTCTTCTCACGGAACGAGAACGGGTTCACATCCTGATCTTCACCACTCCCGATGTTATACACGGAGATAGCATCAGACACGAAGTCGCGCCCGGTAGCCCCCATGCCCTGGAGATCAAATTCCTGCCAGGAATAACCACCGGTAAACTCCAATTGGTGGCCGCTTATAACTTCATCCCGATACGTTCCGGTTGTTTCAAGTAGAATTGAGCTGCGTTCGTTGGACCGCACGTTGGCTTCGCCGCCACGCCCCTGTCCGATGGGGCTCGCACGGGGAATGAAAATGTCACGCGTGGAGGTTTCACGATTCGTACCGACATTAACCCGACCGGATAGCCCCTCGATGAAATCGAATTCAGCAAACACATTTCCGAGGATACGCGACGTCCGAGCGAAATCTTCAATCTGATCCACCATCGCCCGCGGGTTGCGGACCGACGTCTGGCCGGGAATTTCGAAAAAGCCTTCCTCCGCTTCAACCGGAAGTGTGGGGCTGAACTGGAAGACATTCAAGAATACGTCGCCCTCGAAACCGCTGACCTGCTG
>SLED01000304.1 GCA_007124945.1 Salinibacteraceae bacterium
CGATCTGCAGCCAGGCGAGCGCGTGGCCGTTCAGATGCCCAACTGCCTTAGCTACCCGATCGCAGCATTTGGCGTTTTCAAGGCCGGTGGCGTGCTCGTCAACACCAACCCGCTCTACACAGCCTCCGAGATGATCCATCAGTTCACCGACTCGGGTGCGCGGGTACTGGTAATCATCGACATGTTCGCTGACCGTCTGCCGGAGGTGTTGCCCAAAACAGACATCGAGAAGGTGATCACGGTGAAGGTCGGCGATTTCTTCCCGCCCGTTATCGCAGGCATCATCCGATTGGTGCAGCGCTACTGGGACCGTTCGATTCCCACCATTGAAACTGACCACACACCCTTCCGCAAGGCGCTGGAAGCTGGTCGAAAAGCGATAAACGGCGGCGTGGACGTGGAGAACTACGTGGACGGTATTGACCATGAGTCGCTCGCGGCGCTTCAGTACACCGGTGGCACAACCGGCGTCTCGAAAGGAGCCATGCTGACGCACGGCAACCTGCTTACCAACACGCGGCAACTGCTCGACATGATCGGCGAAGACAATATCCGGCCGGGCGAAGAGCTTGTCCTGACCGCGCTACCGCTCTATCATGTTTTCGCGTTTACGGTCAACCTGCTGGGCTTCTACGAAGTTGGCGCGCGCAACCTCTTGATACCCTCCCCACGCCCGCCGAGCAACCTCAAGCGGGCCTTTGAGAATTACCCCATCACGTGGATGACGGGTGTCAACACACTGTTTAGCGCGCTCCTGAAAGAGCGCTGGTTCCTGGAGTACCCTCCCGACCACCTCCGAGCCTCCGCTTCAGGTGGCATGGCCCTCCACACCGCGGTGGCCGAGCGATGGCGCGAGGTCACGGGCACAGAGATCGTCGAGGGATACGGCCTCACCGAAGCTTCGCCCGTGCTCTCATTCAACCCGCTGTCCGGTGAGATTCGTGACGGCACCATCGGCATCCCCATCCCCTCTACCGAAATGCGCATCGTAGACGAGAACGGGGAGGCAGTCCCACCGGGGACCTCCGGCGAGATCGTGGCGCGCGGTCCGCAGATCATGAAGGGCTACTGGCAGCGCCCTGAGGCAAACGAGGACGTGCTGAAGGACGGCTGGCTCCACACCGGGGATATCGGGGTGATGGACGAAGACGGCTACTTCACTATCGTTGACCGAAAGAAGGACATGATCCTTGTCTCGGGCTTCAACGTCTTTCCCAACGAGGTGGAGGACGTGATGACGCAGATGGAGGGTATCGAGGAGGCTGCGGTTATCGGGGTGCCCGACGAGAAAAGCGGCGAGCAGGTCCGCGCCTACGTCGTCGCCGAAGACCCCGCCCCCACGCCCGAGGAGATCATTGCGCACTGCCGCAAACACCTGGCGGCGTACAAGGTCCCGAAAAGCGTCGAATACCGAGACGATCTTCCAAAGAGCCTGGTGGGCAAGATTCTCCGCAAAGACCTCCGCGCCGAGCTGCCCGACGAGCAGTTTGGTTTCACTCCTGAATCCGTCGTCGGCGATCCGAGAAAGTAGACTATGAGCAATTCATTCGATGAGATCGTTGTAGCAAGCCTCCAGGAAGCGCCAGAACTGGCGGATGTGGCCGACGCGGCTGTGGTGACAGAGTTTGAGCAGATCATGCTCGTTGCGCTGCTCTTCGTCATCATGTTCGGGATGGGCGCCTCGCTAACCCCGCGCGACTTCATCTCGGCTATCAAGAAGCCGGCCGGCCTCATCATCGGCTTCGTGACGCAGTTCGCGATCATGCCGCTGGTGGCCTTCATCATGGTGATTACCCTCGATCTCCCCCCGTGGGTGGCCGTGGGCGCATTGTTGATGGGCTCGGTACCGGGCGGTACCACCTCCAACATCTTCACCTACTTCTCGAAGGGTAACCTCGCGCTGAGCGTGTTGATGACCACCAACTCAACGCTCTTCGCCCTAATCATGACCCCGCTGGCGCTGAGCATCTACGGGGCGGCGCTCGTGGCCGAGGGAGCGGTGATCCCTCTACAGAATATCATCGTGACGCTGGTCATCCTGCTCGTGCCGGTAACCATCGCGATGTGGATCCGCAGCAAGAACGCGAACGTGGGCGCGGTGCTGGAACTGATGGGTGGGCTCTTCGGGATCTTCGTGATCATCTTCCTGATCGTCACCTGGGTGCCGCGCAACTGGGAGCTGCTGCTGACTACGCCATGGAACGTCTACTTCGTCCCGATCATGCTCGGCCCCATCGGCATCGCCATTGCCTACTGGATTTCGAAGCTGATCAAGCTGCACCCGATGAACGCCCGCACCGTGGGGCTTGAGACAGGCATCCAGAATGGCCCGCTCGCCATCGGTATTGTCATCCTCTCCTTCTCCGGCGCCGAGCTCGACCAGGCAATCCTGATCCCGGTCCTCTACTCCCTGTTCATCGTGATCATCGCCACGTTCATCACCCTCTACTTCCGCCGCGCCAATCTGGCGGAAGAGCAGGATATTCCGAGTTTGCTTTGAGCTGAGAGGTGTTGCACCCCTGAAGAAGCGTGCAATATGTTGGAGCGGCTGACTAAAGCCGCACATGAGCTTTGCAACAAGTCTAATTGCCCGGCCGGCGCTGTCAATTCGGACAAATATCCATCTGTTGAGATTCCCTGCAAGGCGGAGGTCCTTTCAACTAAGTGCCGCTTTGCTCTGGACTACTCTGGCTCTTCCGTCAAGCTTTCCCAGGCTACGTGCACGAGAAGCGCTACGCCCATGAGCAGGATGACAGGATTAGTGAGCGGATCCGTTGGACCTCCGACTAACCACCCGCTAACCACCATGAAGAGGCCGATAATCACAAACAGCACTCCAAAAACAACTTTGATTATCATTCCGGCCTCGGGCGGTTGATCTCTCTTGTGCCGAACGTAGTATGATGCTCTTTTCGCATTTAGGCGAGGGCAACTCCTTTGACTGGCTGCACGCCGAGTGCTTTAACGGTTACCGGGCCGCGAGAGCCATTAAGCGACGGGTCAATTGAAGATACTTCGTGGCCATGTCAGTAGTATTATCATCGCACCCGGGTCAGGCGAGCCGTGTCCTGGTGGCCGTCCGGACCCGTGAGGAGGAGAAGGTAAACGCCCGAAGCAGCTTCTGCCCCACTCGTCACGCGGCCATCCCACCCGAATTCGTGAACGCCCGGCGCAAGCTCGCCACTTTGGATCAAGCCGAGCTGCTGGCCGAGCACGTTGAAGAGCTCTACTCGTATTTCCATTCTTTCCGGCACTGCCACCTCCACTGTAACCTCCCCGTCAGAGGGGTTCGGATAAACAGCCCCGAACGCCAGTGCGTCTGGACGACCTGCAGCGGTATCAACGAAGTCCTGATCCCCGATCAAAAGCTGCATAGAAAGCATGTCCTCTCCGTCATTATCGTTTGTGAGGTGTCCCTCCTTAATACGAATGCGGATCGGATCCTCGGAGCTATAGGCGCTAAGGTCGTGCCGTGCTCCGGTGGAATTGTTTACAAGCACAATCTCTTGATCCTTAAAGACGGCGAGGTCTTCAGCGTAAAGGTAGGTCGCATCGCCTGCCGCCACGCCCGTTAGCTCAAGATCGAAGGACAGTCCCTCTCCCGTCTCAGGAACTGTTTCGAGCAGGCGACCAAGTGGCGCGTGCTGGACACTGGAGCGGGCAGCCAGCTGCACCTCGGCGAAGTGCGCTGGAGGCAGGCGCTGCATCACGGCATCGCCTGCGGTGAACCCGAGGGCCAGGCGTGCGGTCTCCAGTCGTTGGTGGGAGTCAGCACCTCGCATCTCTGCGATAATCTGGAGCTCCAACCGTTCGCCTTGTATCTCCGCGACCAGGTCACCCTGCTCGTCATTGCCCGCGAGGGTCGGATGCTGCAGCGTTAACTCCTCAAGTTCGCCGTCGTTGTACAGGTAATAGGCCTTGCCCGTACGGGCGCTGCGTAACGTGTCAGCACTTTGCCACGCACCATCCCACTCCCATAGACCTTCAGAGAGACCGTCGTTTGCCGGCAGGTTAAGTGTGGATACCCAATCGACTGACGCATCCAACGGATTGGAGAGAATATTCCACCCGTCTTGCAGTGGGACCGTAGAAAGGCCATCTTCGGAGCGCACTACGGCATCAATATTCTGGTCCACCTTCCATGCGTCTCGGCTGAGCACCCAGTAGCCCCGGCCCGGCGCAAAGCGGAAGGCATCGCTTCCGTCGTATTCCTCGAGATACGCGTCCGAGGATTCTCCATCTTCGGCCTCCAGACCTGTTTCACGGAACGCGCGCCATCTCGAGCCGGGCACGCCGGTCAGAGTCTCGGCAAGGTCCATGTCGACCTGTCCCGGTAGTCCGACGAGCCGGTAACTACTCGCTACCGAAGCATCGCCGAAATTATAACTGAGATCAACCCGGAGTTTCGGCACATCCACCGTAAAGCTCGTTTGAGTTGTCCCCACCGTGCTCGACGCATCAAGCACGAAGTTGGCTGTTCCTAACCCTAACGCCTCTATAACCAACGTCTCGTTCGTTACAGTGCCCTCTGCCACGAGCGGATTCGAGGACTCAACCGAAAATACAGGGTCGGTGTCCTGAGGTGCAAGAAAAACTGATTTGAGATCAATCTCCACAGTGGAATCGCCGAGCGCGAGCTCGAAGTCGTTCACTTCTTCCACCAAGAGAGGGCCATCAAGTAACTCTGGATTGAAGCATTCCAGATGGGGAAATACCCGCTCTACTTCTGGATCTTCAACCACCTCATCAGAATGCGTTAACCATTGCTGCAACTGTTCCGCTGTCAGGTCACCCACCTCGCGCATGAGTAAGGCACACCCTGACACATGCGGTGCAGCCGCACTCGTGCCGCCGAATATTCCCGTGCTGTTCCCTATGAACGTCGTCTCGATTCCTACGCCCGGGGCCACAACGTCTAAGTCGTCGTTGCGATTAGTGTAATCGACCAGGCTATTATTATCGTTCATGTTCGTAGCTCCCACAGACACCACGCTACTCAAACATGCAGGGGACGCCATCTCCGTCGTGGAACCGTCATTCATTGACGAGGCAACCGCAATGACACCTCTGGTCCTCAGAGCGCTGAATGAAGAGTGGAGGGCCCAATTCCATGACGTAGAACTATTGCATCCCTCTTCGAAAAGACGATCTGTACCGAAGCTCATGTTAATAACATCCACGTGTATATCCGGATTACTGTGCAGGTAATCCACTGCGGACAAAACATCGGAAATCCAAAACCGATTCTGTGAATTTAGCGCTTTTAGAGCCACGATTCCCGTTCCGGGCGCGACGCCTGCTGGAGCATTTGCCCCGCTCGAAGCAGCAATGCCAGTAACGGCCGTTCCGTGTCCATGGTCATCAACCGCCGCGCCTGTACCCACCTGATGATCGCTCCCATCCGGACAGGTTGCTTCTTGCGAGGAGCTCTCGAAAAAGCAGGCTTCGTGCTCGACTTTGCCCGCCAGCGCATCATGATTGGGATCTACTCCAGTGTCGATCACGGCGACGGTGGTGCCAGAACCCTTGATGTTCAGTTCGTGCCAGTCTGATCCTCCTATAATTTCCACGCTCGTCGAAAGAAGGCCACCGGTATCTATCTCCAGTCCCCCTCGGCCACTAGTATCAAGGTCAATCATTCGCACGTAAGGATGACGCGCCAACGAATTTAGGGTAGACTTAGAATTGATTATCCCGGTTAGTGCTGAAATCGATGCATACTGATGAAGTACGGAAAATTCAGAGGGTGACAGGTCCTCAATAACAGCCGTCTGGATATCAGACACCTCGGCGGTCGTATTTGATGTCAACCTCTCATTTTCCACAATCGCCTCCGGCTCCCAGAGGGCGATAATGACACGGACTTCATCTTCGGCTTCAAGGGAGATCGCAACATCGGATCCAACCTCCGCGGTGATCTCCTGCGCGGAACTGCCTCGAGTCGAAAACGCGGCTAAGGCAATGGTCACACAGAATAAACAGACAAGTCCTCGTTGCATCATGGCTCTCCGAAGATGGTCCCGCAGAAGGGCAAATAAGCGTAAAAAGACAATCGGCCCGTACGAATAAAGCCGGTTGCTTCCTCGACTCAACCGGTTCGATCGGGGACAAATGAACCCGGGCTTTTCTACCAGCGATCGCGAACCAGTAACAGACGCACGACACCTGTCCGCACGTTAGGGCATCTTAAGAAGAGATGCAAGCACTTTTCGAAGAAACTGAAGTGTATGGTCTTCGGAGAATTCCGCACTGTATAGGTTGGGCGACCATGATGTTAGATCCCGAGACTATCGCGCCGTATCGCTTTTGTAGCAAGCACTCCAGCACCCACAAATCATTAGCGCACAAATAGGGAGGTAGCCTTCTTACGCTGCACGAGATGTGTTTGCAGATTAGTACATACCGCGATCGGGATGCACGGCTCAAGAGATGCGAGAAGGAGATAACTTACACAACTGGTACCATCGCTGCAAAAATTCGCCTTAACTCCTTCCCCTTCGGTCACTTATTACCAAGCGGTAGGCCTGGAGGGATTCGAACCCCCGACCCGCTGATTAAGAGTCAGCTGCTCTAACCAACTGAGCTACAGGCCTGTGTTGTAGCCCGTTAGACGAACGCCACCGCCGCTGCGTTTCGGCGGTAGGACAAGGAAATTGAATGAACGCGGATATGCCTTCAGGGCGCTGAGTTTCAGTGCGGGATTGACCATAATCCCAGCCTCAGCCTTATGCCCCAACCCACCTCCACCCGAACGATCGCCGGACTGCCGGGGGGCGTCTTCTACATGGTAGTGTCGGCGTTTTCGTTCAGCCTCATGAGCCTGTTCGTGAAGGTGGCGGGACAGACGCTGCCGCCCATGCAAATCGTGCTGGCGCGGTCCGTTATCGTGGCAGTGATCAGCTATGGAGTACTAAGGCAGGCCAAAATTTCTCCGTGGGGGCATAACAGACGCCTCCTTATCCTGCGCGGACTGGTGGGCTTTGTCGCCCTCTCCTGCTTTTATTACGCCGTCACGATTCTACCGCTGGCAGAAGTCACCGTCATTCACTACATGAACCCGGTCTTCACCGCGCTCCTGGCCGCACTCTTTCTGAAGGAAGCGCTCTCCCGGGCCAGCATCATTGCGCTCTTTCTGGGCCTCGGTGGACTGGTGCTCGTAGCCCAGCCGGACGCCCTATTCGGCGACGCGGGGACCGGGCTGGATCTTTTTGCCGTAGCCATTGCGCTTACCGGAGCGTTTTTCGCAGCCATGGCCTACACCATCGTGCGTAAACTGCGCGAAACAGAAGCACTCATGGTGGTGGTCTTCTACTTCGCATTCGTCTCTACCTTCGCCTCCCTCCCGTTTCTGAGCCTGGGAGCAGCGTGGCCTTCCGCCGTCGGTTGGCTCGTACTGCTGGCGGTGGGCATCAGCACGCACTTCGAGCAAGTGTACCTCACGAAAGGCCTCCATGCGGTACGCGCCGGACGCGCTATGTCCGTCAGCTACGTGCAGATACTTTTCGCTGCCATCTGGGGTGCACTCTTCTTCGCCGAAATCCCGAACCTGATTACGGTGCTGGGCGGCCTCCTGATCGTTGGTGCCATTTTTCTGGTTGCGAAGGCCCGTACTTGATGGGCGAGACGTTTCACGCTATTCCGTAGCGAAACGCACGGTGAAGCGGGACCACGAGGAAATATCCTCCCAGCTACCATCCACATTGATGCGAGCAGGATCCCACCGCATATCGGCACTGGCTCGCATCGCGATCCGATCGAGAACGGGGTGTACCGACTCGATCAGCTTAACGCCCTGTGGCTCACCATTTTCGTTCAGGTAGACCTGCGTGCGGACCGGTCCACCAATGCCCCGGGCCCGTAGTGAATCCGGATACGCCACCGGTACATCTTCCCCGAGCTCAAGCCGGGTTTGTGGCTCGCTGTAGTGGCGCCGGAGAATGTTGTAGGCGTCCCGGCGGTAGTCCTCAGCCTGAGAGTTCGGGTTATCCTCAAGTGTCATGTTCTCAATTTCAGGCTGCACATGCGCGCGGAAAAGGGAATCGACTTCCTCCGGGTTATTCCGGAAGATTGGCTCCAGGCGTTGCATCAGAGCGGCTGTAAACTGCCGCTGAAGCAGATCGCCACTCCGGGCATCAGCACGCGTGGCAGCCACCTCTTCTACCGACGCATCGTCAATGCCCATCGCCTCCAGAGATGAGAGATCACGAAACGCCTGCTCCGTATCCGTGCCGGTTCGCCACCACCTGTCTCCATCACTCTCCCAGCCATCGGGCGGACCGCTGGGGGCGTCCGCGCAGGCCACGAGCACGAGGGATGCAATGAGCAGAGTCGCAACAAACGACGCGACTGACGTAAAGCGAGGCATGGTAGCTACACAATGATGGGAGTGATACAAGCACCCCTTCCTACACATGCCTGCAGGTTACGGTTCGATGATGACCGGCGTGCCCCGGCTTACCAGCGGCCACATCTCGTCCATGTGGCGATTATCTACGGCCACACACCCCTGCGTCCAGTCGGATTCCCCACCCGTGCCATCGCCGTGAATCTCGATCCACCCTCCAAGCAATGTATTCATCGGAGGCATCTCCACGTTGCGATCCGCTTCCTTGATGAGATCATGCTCGCGCTGAGAAATCAGTCCGTCTCGGAGCCCGCGCCGCGCATCGCGCGCTGTCGGATAGTTAAGCACGAAGGCCCGGTAATACTTGCTGTTCGGATTCTTTCGCGCGACGTAGAAGACGCCTTCGGGCGTGCGCCAGTGATCTGGCATAGCCTCACTACCCCGGCGCTCTTTATCCGCGAAAGGATTATACCCCAGATCAGCCGCGTACGTGCGATACAGTTCCGTGCCCCGGTACAGATAGACCTTTCGCTCGCTCTTCGACACGCGGATCCACACATTCGAGACCGACTCTTTGGGGATGTAACCGGCTGCACCTCCTTCAGAGCGTACTCGGTAGAAACGGCCGTTTTCCTCTTCCACCCACACGGGATCCTGCAAACGCAACCTGAAATACGGATTATCGGCCTCGGGTGACCGGTACACCGTCGCCAGCTGCTCCGTCACATAGTACATCGTTGCAGCCTCGGCCTCCACAGACGCTGCAGTCACCGGCTGCCCCTGAACAGGAGTGGTCTGCATCCAGCCAACGAGAAGCAATAGGGTCGCTAATAGAATCGAACGCAAAGTGGTTGGAAATCTGGTTAGCATCGTTCCGTGCTTGGTTAAACGGCCGTCAGGGCCTTTTTATTCTGTTCTACACACCATGTATACGCTTCTAAGACACCTTCCGCAACCCTTCCCCGGGTAACGTGGTCGGCCGAGCGGCGGACGGGCTCGGCTGCGTTGGCGGGTGCAAACCCATATCCGACTGTCTGGATGGCCTCAATGTCACCATTGCTGTCGCCAATGTAGGCAATCTGGTCTATCGGAATATCAAGCAGTTCGGCGAGCCAGTTCATTCCCTGCTTTTTGGTGATGGCGGGCGGCAACACGTCAATCGAAACCGGCGTGTTGAACACCCGGAGCTTAGGCCAGCGCCGCGCGACCTCGCGCTCTACCTGCGGCACGAGGGCTGCTACCTCCTCCTGATCAGGGCCGATTACGCCTACCTGAGACCGCTTCGCGTGGTCAACCATCATCGAAGTACCCGGCACGAGATCCGCACGAAACCACGCGAACACTTCGGCCAGGGCCTCCTCTATCTCCGGTGTAAGCTCTGGATTCCAGGTGATCGAAGCCGCGACAGGGTCGAACATTCCGCCCCCGCTCTCAAAGAGGACAGGAACGCGCGCATCCAGCATCTGGGAGATGGCCTCTACATACGGATACGCCCGGCCCGAACAGATAGACAGAAGGGGCCACTCCGTTGGCTCCTCCCGCGTGCCCGCTCGCTGGCCAAGGCGCGTTAGCTCAGCAAGGGGTTCTAACTGGTACGGCTCGTACGGTTCGGCGAGGCAACCGTCGATGTCGCAAACAAAAACGGAAATCATGTGAGGCAGAGCGGAAAATTATATCTGTCGGTGCGCAGGGTACGGCGTATAAACGTGCTCGTTCGGCAGCCAGTGGCGCGTTAGCGATCGTGTATTTCGGTGCCAGCGGCCATGGCGGGCTGCGTTAACGGTTCTACTGGCGTGGATGGTGCGGCGGGCACTTCCACGCTGTAAACGTACGTCGCAAAAATCGACCCAATTCGCTCATCACCACTTCCACCAAGCGCCTCTTCCAGACGCTCTGTAGAGAGCTTTCTGCTTTCCTCGAGGTCGAATACCTCGGCAAGCGCTGCCGCAAACGCTTCATCTCCAGCCGCCTCGCGGAGCGCGTGCAATACCAGAGCACCCCGGTTATAGAGATCCCGCGTTAGATGCGCCGCGGGAGCTACCGGCGAATCAGGATAGAGCGGAGTCCAGTCGCCTCCTCCGCCAAGCTGGTCATGCAGGGCTTCGAGCTTCTCCAACGCCGCTTCCGGTCCGTCCACGTGAGCATAGAAGAGCACCGTAAGGTAGGTCGCCATTCCTTCCGAGAGCCACAGGTCCCGCCAGTCTTCGATCGGAAAAGCGTTGCCCGCCCACTGATGTGCCATCTCATGCACGACCACCGCTTCGGGACTATGCGTCCATGTAGAGCTTTCTCCCTGCTGGAGAAGATCCGCCTGAACCGACGGCATCATCGCGTACTCCATACCCGCGTGGTCGTGCGGGAGGGGTACGATACGTGCTTCTTCAAACGGGTAGGGTCCCAGGAGCTCTTCAAAATACGCAAAGGCTTCAGGCACACGTTTTAGCTGATCCTCTGCCTCATCAAGATCTGGGATACGGGCCAGGGAAATCCGGTCACTGATTTCTACGTCCTCAAAAGGGCCGAATGCAAATCCAAACGTATAGGTGGGTACCGGAGTGGAGAGCGACCAGCGAGACGTAACGGTGGCGTCGGTGGTATCGCGCGAATGCAAGACACCTGTAGCGACGGCCGTGCCACCCACGGGCGTTTTCAGCTCCAGATCCAGCGTCGCTGGGCGCGCGGGGTGGTGCGTGCCGGGCAGCCAGCCGCGCACGTCATCGGGCCAGCCTTCGGTGTACACGATGTCGTGCCCCAGCATGCTGCGCGAGGGCAACCCCACGCGGGGTGCACCACGATACCACAACTGTACCGTAACGGTGTCCTGGCTTACTCCTGGCATCGTGAGCAGATACACGCGATCGCGATCCCGGTCCTGCTGATGGATAACGCGGCGACCGTTGACAGACACGGAATCCACCGCAAGGTTGGCAAACGATAGCGTGAGCTCATCCGATACGCCCGTCAGCCTTAACGCGGTCGAACCCGTTAGATGCCTCCGCTCCGGGTCGAGCGTTAGCGAAACGTCGTAATGGTGCGCATGGACCCTGGGCGGCGGTACCTCCCGTGGCTCCTCACAGGCAGCCAGGAGAACTGCCATACACAGGACCCAAAGCAGTCCTGCGCTATTGATCTTCTTCCTCACCGTACGCCTCAACAAGATCAAACACCAGTTCATCCGAAATGCCCATGCTGCTGAAGCCCCCGTCGTGGTAGAGGGTCTGCATGGTGACCATCCGTGTCATATCACTCAGCAGCGTTACCGTGTAATCGGCACAGCTCTCCGCACTGGCATTGCCGAGAGGCGAGAGCTTTTCACCAAACTCGAACATCGCGTCAAAACCGGTGATGCCTTTTCCAGCGGTTGTTCGGGTCGGGCTCTGCGAGATAGCGTTGATGCGAATGCCGCGCTTGCCAAGGCGATAGCCCCACGAACGAACGATGCTCTCGAGCAATGCCTTGGCGTCGCCCATCTCCGAGTATTTTGAAAAGACGCGCTGCGCACCGATGTAGCTCAGCGCAACGATAGAACCTCCATCAGCCATGTACCCCGACTCCAGCGCGTGGTGCACCACCCTGTGCAGGCTAATCGCTGATATATCGAGCGATTTCTTGTACCAATCGTAGTTGAGCTCTTCGTACGGGACGTTTTTGCGAACGTTAACGCCCATTCCGATTCCGTGCACGATGAAATCGACCTCGCCGAGATGCTCGCCAGCCTCCTCAAAAAGCTTTGCGAGGTCCTCGTCGTCTGTGGCATCAGCCCAGATGATAGGACTGTCCGTTTTTTCCGCCAGTCCGTCAAGCGCTCCAAGGCGGCGTGCCACTGGTGCATTGGACAGAACGAACGAAGCGCCGTGATCGTGAGCAGCCTCTGCAATCTTCCAGGCGAGACTCTCTTCGTTGAGCGCCCCAAAGATGATACCTTTCTTTCCTTCGAGTAGGCCTTGAGCGGGCATAGGTGAACTTCGGTTGTGGTTGAGTGGACGAACGTGCCAAAGGTAGGCATCAGAATACTCTCGCGCTACCCGCTCAAGGCGAAGAGTAAGTAAGGTTCGTCCGCGAGTCCGCCAACCCATGCCCGAACGGCATTACGTACCCCCGATCCTCAACGTCGTTGCTATGTCACCGCACAACGGGGCGCCCTCCAGCCCAACTAAAACGTAAAGTACCGTACGCCTTCGCCGAGCATATAGTCCGCTACATCACCCGGCGCAGCCACGCCGATGCCCTCAAGCAGGTTGCCTTCGTCGTAGCCGGAGTTGGGCAAGAAGATCGCACACACTTCCACGGTCGCTCCCTCCGCTATCAAGCGCTGGAGCAACTGCTGCGGAGTGCGTTCGGCCGGATCAAACACGGGGAATAGTTCTCCCTCGACTCCAAGCCTGCCGCCCTCGCTGCAGAGCAAAACGCGCACGGTGACGCCACGATTGAGCATCTGGTTCGAAAGCACCATCGCCATCATCTGCGTTTCGCTATCGCCTGATGTGACAACGGTGAATACATCGGTGGACTCGGCCTGGGCTGGCCCTGCGGTTGCAGCTCCGAGGATGATGACGAGAACAAGAGCTACAAGGGTGTGACCCGCTTTTACGAGATTTGTCATGGCATCAGGTAGGTTGAATGCGTTGATGATCGTTTCGGTCATTGAAAGCGTCTGAGCAAAAGTGCGAGGCAGCTTTAGCGGGCCACCGCTTCAAAACACAACGGGGGTGGGCGAACGGGACTCGCCCGCTCTGTCTCACGTACATCGCCCCATGCCTCATATGTTAGGTTCATGGTAGGCTACATTTAGTAAGAGATGACGCTACAAAAAGCGGATCCTGCTACTGACCGCGCAAAGCCTTCGTGCTTCGAACGTCCGGAAATCGGCAAACTGCGCGGTACTATAATCAGATCTGCGACGTATTCCGCGCCGACGCGCAGCACACCATCCGCCGCACGCTCAATGGCACCCTGGTCAATTTCGACCGGCCCTACCACGTTAATCATGTCTCGCTCTACTCTGCCGCGTAGCTGTAACGTGTTGTCGGAGGGCATTCGCGCAAGTGGTAGAATCGCAAGCTGTGCACCGAGTCCTCTGGCAAATCCACCGAGTTTTTCGATGTCATCCGCCTGCCAACGGTCCTGCGAAACGGCGACGAGCACCTTTCGGATCGGCCCTCGTTTCCTCGCACGGGCCGGCACCGTCATGGTCGGATACACCCCACGCAACGACATAGCCTCTGCCACCCGACCGAGTGATCCCCCATCACGCCCCTCCTGGCCCTGCGCACCGATCACGAGCAGCCCTCCTCCGCGCTCTTTTAGCAGGCTCTGAAGCCGGGTACTTACATCGTCAGCTCGCAACACTGTCTGACTGATGGTCACCGGCGATCGTCCTTTCAGCGTAAACTCGTACATGAGTCTACGGGCATCCAGGCGCATGCGGGCTACGCCATCGCTGATACTCGATGAGTCGAGCTCCGCCTCCTCTTCTGATGGGCTTTCGATGACGTGAACCGTCTCCAGCGGCACCCGCGCAGCTTCCGCCATCTCGAGTGCCTTTGGAAATGCTTGCTCAGCGTCAGGGGAAAAGTCTGTAGCGTAGACAACCCGAGTAGGCGGCAGTAGATCTCTGCCGGTTTCAGGGTTCATGGTAGGGCGTGGGTAAGAACTGATTCGGTACGTCATGCCGACGTGGTTTGGCTGAAGGTCGACACTGAAGAAGGTACGACGCCTCCCTCGCTAAGGCCGTACGAAGGTACGCCCCGCAATGCGTACGGCATGAAGCTATTAGCCACGTAGGGGAATACACCACAAACGCCGACCACTGCACCGATATGTGCGCCCAGCACAACGGCGCCAGCGAAGCCAGCCGCTACGTCCCCTGCTCGTTCTGCACCCACTGCACGGCATGCTGCATGAGCTCCGTCGCAGAATCAAGATTTAGCTTTTCCTTGATGCGTGCGCGATACGATTCGACTGTTTTCGTGGCCAGATGGAGCCGCTCTGCAATCTCTCGCGTGCCAACCCCATTTCCGATCAATTCAAACACCTCCAGCTCCCGGTCGCTCAGTAACTGCAGTGGCGACTCGTTCATAAGGCTGTTGCCGGTAGCCATGCTCATCAGTAATCGCTCATTGATCTCCTGACTAACATAGATGCCACCGTTGAGCACGCGCCGTGCCGCTTCAACAATAACGTCCGATGCCTCCAGCTTCATAACATATCCTTTCGCGCCAGCTCGAATGGATCGTTCTGCATAGAGGGTCTCATCATGCCGAGAGACCACCAGCATTTTCATCGCCTCGTACATGGCCTCAACATGCTTCACGAGCTCCAGACCACTCATGCCGGGAAGGGAGATATCGATCACCACAAGGTCGGGCTTGAGATCGGCGATCAGCTCCAGGGCTTCCTCGGCGCTATCGGCCTGCCCTACTACCTCCAGGTCGGGCTCTGCATCGAGCGTCATCCCGAGCCCTTTACGCATCAGCGGATGATCGTCTACCAGAAGTATTTTATGCATCGAACAAATTGATCAGTTGTGATGGATTGGACAGCCCCCGCCTACCCCCGGCGGGCCTGGTGGCGTGCTATCGCCCTTATTGGGCCCTCGGGTGCTCCCCGGACGGTTTCGCGTGCACGTAACAACCGTACCTTCTCCCTGCTGCCCGTGAATGTCAAGCTGGGCACCAACTATGCGGGCCCGATGATGCATGATACGAATCCCCATGCCCCGTTTCAGGAACTCATTCTCGTTTAAGGTCACCGGTGATACGGAGTCTTCCGGTAGGCCCTTGCCGTTATCACGCACACGCAGCCGCACCTGCCCATTCGAGACGTCAAGTGTGATCTGGACGAATGAGGCCTTACCATGGCGTACCGCATTCGAAAGCGCTTCCTGGGCAATTCTGTAGAAATGAGTGGCTACATCCGCATCGCCCACCGTTTTGTCGCCGGCGTGCTCGAGCGTACAGTCGATGTCAAAGAGCCGCTCGGCCTGCTCACATAATCGCTGGAGCGCTCCGGTAAGCCCGCCCATTTCCAACTCAACGGGAATGAGGCCCCGCGCAAGGGTTCGCGCATACTCGTCAGCCTCCCGTATTAAGTCTGCCACTTCCTGCATATCAGCAGCCTTCGGGTGATCCTCCCGGTCAAGCGCGTTTGCAAGGTTCTTACTGATCAGCCCTATCCCCGTAAGCATCTGGCCGAGCCCGTCATGCATGTCCTGCCCTATACGCCGGCGTTCTTGATCGCTGGCCTGTAAAACTTCACGCTCAAGTGTCCTGCGTTCGGTGATGTCTCGTATGATGCCGGTAAAGATGCGACGATCACCGAGATGAACTTCACTAACAGCCAGGTCCATGGGGAAGGTCGACCCATCCTTGCGAAGGCCGCGGACCTCCCGACCGATTCCTATGATTCGTCGATGCCCGGTTTCGAGATAATTCTGAATGTAGTCGTCGTGCTCCGACCGATACGGCTCCGGCATCAGCACGCGAACGTTCTTGCCCTTCACTTCAGAAGCACGATACCCAAAAATCCTTTCGGCCGCTGAGTTAAACGACTGGATAATACCGTCTTCAGTGATTGTGACGATAGCATCGACCGTTGTATTCAGGATCGACTGGGCCTTAGCTTCCGTGAGTCGGATATCCTCCCGGATGCTTCGGAAGCGAAAAAAGCCGTTAAGCACATGAACGATATCATCGAGAAACGATTGCCACGACGCAAGCCGCGAGGTATCCGCCTCCAAAACCAGATACCCCTGAGCATCCCCCTCACCGATAGGAAGCCTAAGCACTCCATCATCTTTTTTCTTCTCGGCGCTGTCTCCGCCAGGTAATTGCTTAACAGCGGTGGCCGTATTTCCCGCGCTCGCCATTAGCTGATGACGCCCGTCCTCCACCGTACGCACGATGATACAACCCTCAGCGCCCGTGTATTTCGCGACCTCGTCCGCCACCGTTTGAAGCCACTTGTCTACCCCGCTCACGGTAAAAGCGTTTGTCGCCACGCGTCCCACAACGGCCTTGCCACGGACAGAGCGTGTCTCTGACTCAAACAGGTGTTCTACCCACAGAACACACTCTACGATCGCATTGGGACCATCAAATAGCCCATCCGCCCTCATTCCAAGTTCGCCACCGTCATCCTCGTGCTCTGGCGATGCCTGTACGATATTCGCTGATCCTGCGATAAAGGATTCTTGCGTGAAGCCAGCAATGCGACGCCCATCCTCACTCAGGATCAGGTAGGCGTCGCTGGAGCCATCCTTCTCCAACGTCCTCCACTCTGCAGGCGATACGACAATTACGCTCACCTGCTCCAGCGTCGAGAGTTGATCAAGCAGTGCCGACCGGAACGGACAACCGCCGCCTATGAGTGTAATGAGTGCCATGTGCCTTTCCCAGCTATTCGCTAAAATCAGGTTATATACGCGAAAGCATCCGAAGACTTCCGATGCTGGGTCGCGTTTCAGGAACGGTTAAGTTAAAGCACAATTCGTTGTGTGTTTTCGTAATGATTCGTACATACGAGCAACCGTTCCACCGCACAAATAAAAAAGATTATGGGCGTCGTCGCGTTGAAGTGGGTTTTCGTTGTTTTGCACATCATTACCGCCGCAGCCTGGTTCGGGTTAGGGCTCATTGTGGCGCGGCATGCGCGCACAACAGCCCGTGCTGATTCCGGAGCGCAGGCTTCGCTCATCTCTCTGGGCGACCGCATGGTCCGATTGATGAGTATCATGATTGTACTAACGCTCGTCTTCTCGTGGGGTGCCTTTTTTGCAGGAGGTGCGTTCCCGGCATACGACCCGCAGTATCATATCAGCTTCACGCTAATTGCTGTGCTGGTGCTGGTTCATTTTCTGCTAATCCGCTCGCCATGGAAAAAGCTTACCGCGGCGCTTTCCGATGCTGCCGGGGAAGCTACATCTTTTGCCAAACGCATGGCGATGGGTGTTGGTATTGGCCATCTGCTCTGGTTTATTATGCTTATTCTGATGTTCTGGACGCAGCTTAGCGCAGCGTTTGGGCTCGTGTAAAGAGGTTTAGTCAAGGTAGATACGGGGCTCATCGTCTGCTACGATGGCCCACACCTCGAAATGCTTCATAAGCGGTGACGCCTTCACTTTGGTCATTAGGATTTCTTCGACCTGGTAAAGCCCCGTAACGTTTTCCATCATTACGGTGAGGCGAATGGGCTTCTGATCGCCCTCCGTGATCTGGACGTCCTCCACCGCAGAGGCTGAGTACCGGTGCATGTCTCCCACCGTGGGGTCGTTGTTCATCAGTTGCGGAATGCGGGCCCTTCCGCGAGCCAGGTCGGTCCCGTCTCCAATCAGCACTGCTCCTGCCTCGAAGGAGTGAATACGAGCATTGGCCATGTGCCCCACAATGGCCTCGTGGACTGTACTTCGGATCGCGTAGATGAGCGGGTTATCTTCTCCGTACAGCTCGCGCAGGTAGCGAAAGATGATTGGGTCGCTCAGTTGAATAGAGTGCCATTCGTGATTCTCCCGTCGTACTGACATTCCCACGTCATGCAGAAATGCGCCGAGTGCCACTGCAACCTGCGCATCCTCGTAGGTACCGACACCCTCGTACTCCAATGACGGCTTCAGGTCACGGTCGCGGAGGAGCCGCAGGATGCGTAGACTGTGATACGTTACGATACGCGCGTGGACGGGTCCGTGGTCGTTGAACCCGAGCCTGCGGATAGAAACCACATTCCCATAGGACTGAAGTGCGTGGGCCTCGCGATCCTTGAGGAGCCCGCTCAGCAACTCATGCACCCGACCCTCCGATTCGTTGAGCAGCAGTTCATCCAGCTCTCTCTGCTTACTTGTAGATCTGCTCCAGTTTTTGCTGGTGGAGCCTTTAGTAGGTGTGGTCATGAGGCATGAGCGATTATGGGGGCAAACGCGATGATTGCGTAACTCAATAAACGAAAAAAGGGCGGCAGCCTAAAGCTACCGCCCCTGTCTTTCTTAGAGTTCGAGACTGCGTCAGGAAGTTTTCTCCTTCTCCTGCTCAGCTTCGGCCGTTTCTTCTGCCGCAGCATCATCAGGGTCTGCCTCCGGGGTGGCATCTTTCGTCTCCACCGTGTCCGGAGATTCTTCTTCCTCTGCCTCAGCGGGCTCGGCAGCAGCAGCTTCCGTTTCTTCAGCCGCCTGCGCGGCTTCAGCTGCTTCCATCTGCTGCTTCAGATCGGAGAGGCCTGAAAGCTCACCGAGCGTGGTCGGTCCGCCAGAACGGCTGCTTCTGGGCTGCTTCTTCTGGTAATCCTGGACCTGGCGCTGGCGTTCACGACGCTCTTCGCGGCGCTCCCGCTCTTCCTCGCGGCGCTTGGCGTACTCTTCGGCACGCTCGGAGGCCGTTTCACTCAGGATTATCTCTTTCTCTTCCTGATCGAAACGAATGACGCGAAGTTCAAGCTCCTGTCCTTCGTGGTAATGGGCCTGGAAATTTTGCGGCCCTTGCTTCAGCTCGCTGCCCGGTACAAAGGCTTCGGCGCCCAGCGGTAGCTCGACGATAAGTCCTTTGTTCTCGACGCGCGTGACCTCGACCTCGTGGTCGGAGCCCTCGGCGTACACTTCGGCAAACTGATCCCACGGGTTTGTGGACACTTGTTTGTGCCCGAGCGAGACGCGTTCGCGGTCCTCGTCGATGTTGAGGATAACCACGTCCATCTCCTGACCCTTCTGGACCACCTCGCTGGGGTGACGAATCTTCTTCGTCCACGAGAGATCGCTGATATGAACGAGCCCGTCGATGCCTGGCTCAATCTGCACAAACACACCGAAGTTGGTGATATTGCGGACGGTGCCACGCAGTACGGTGCTCGGCGGATACCGGTCGGCGAGACCAACCCATGGATTGTCCTCGAGCTGCTTCATACCGAGGGAAATCTTCTTCCCTTCGTGGTCGATGTTCAGAATCTTGACCTTAACCAGCTGCCCGAGCGAAACCTTCTGGCTGGGATGGCGGATGTGGTCGGTCCAGCTCATCTCAGAGATATGCACAAGTCCTTCGATGCCCTTCTCGAGCTCGACAAAGGCGCCATAATCCGTAATCGAGACAACCTTGCCTTCCACGGTGTCGCCTTCCTCGTACTTCTCGTCGATGTTCTCCCACGGATGCGGCTGCAGTTGCTTGAGACCAAGCGAGATGCGCTGCCGCTCCTTGTCGTAGTCGAGCACCACCACCTTGATGGTCTCGTCCAGTTCAACGAGCTCTGATGGATGGGATACGCGACCCCAGGAGAGATCGGTAATGTGAAGGAGTCCGTCCACGCCGCCGAGGTCGATGAAGACACCGAAGTCGACAATGTTCTTGACGGTTCCTTCGAGCACCTGCCCGACCTCCATCTTGGAGAGAATTTCCTCGCGCTGGGCTTCCAGTTCTTTCTGGATGAGCGCCTTGTGCGAGACGACGACGTTTTCGTTGGACGGATTGATCTTGACGATCTTGAACTCCATCCGCTTCTCGAGATACGCGTCAAAGTCGCGCACGGGCCGAACGTCGATCTGCGACCCAGGGAGAAACGCTTCGAGGCCGTCGATCAGGTCGACGATCATACCGCCCTTAATGCGGCGCACAATCGTTCCTTCGACAATCTCGCCGTTCTCGTAGGCCTCCTCGACTTTCTGCCAGCGACGAACACTGTCTGCTTTCTCCTTCGAGAGGACAAGCTGCCCGTGACGGTCTTCAATCCGCTCGAGAAATACGTCGACCTCTGCGCCCGGCGTAAGATCTTCCGAGAACTCCGAGCGCGGCACAACACCGTCACTCTTGAATCCGATATCGATAACGACGTCCTTCTCGCCCACACTGACGATGCGCCCCGTAACGATTTCCTGCTCGGTGACGTCGGTAAGTGTCTGGTCGATGAGCGACATCAGCTGATTGTACTCAGCCGATGACTGCTCCTGTTCTTCGTCGCGCGTGAGGTCGTCGAGCGAAATGACCTGACCGATGATTTCTCCGGTAAAGCCAACGCCGTCCTGCTTCATTGCGGCTTCGGCGTTCTCCCCGAGCGAGGTGACAATTTCGCGGCGGCCGGCGATCGTAATGTCATCCGGATCAGCAGAGGGCACATGCGTGTCGTCTGTAAGGTCGCCAACGGCCTCTTCAAGGATCGATTTCACTTCCGTCGGCTCCTGAGGCTCACCTCCATCGTCCTCTTCCTCGGCGACGGCCTCGTCAGAATCCTTCGCCTCCGGCTCCTCAGCAACTTCGGGAGCCTCAGCCTCGTCGGCGGCTTTCTCGCCCGTCTCCTTAGCGGCTCGCTCCTTTGCCTTTTTCATCATTTCCTCGACTTCCGTGGTCGGATTTTCCACCGTCTCCACAGCCTCTCCACCGTCGGCGGAGTCGTCAGAGGTTACTTCAGTTGGTTCTTTTGATTGGTCTTCTGCCATACAAGTATTAGAGATTACTTCAGGGTGTCGGCGCAAAAATTGATGCCCAACCACCGTGAAGGGCGATTATCGGCAGCTTCAGGCGCTAATCGCCGTCTGATTTAGGTTTAACGATCTTGAATGACCGGCGAGGCGGAAGCTTCCGCAATAGGCGCGGCACCTCGTCCTGTCAAGCGTAATTTGGTGGTATGCAGGATACTGGCCGGCGTTCCACGTTTTCCGGCCCACCAAGTGGTTGTTCGAACGGATGTTGACCAGCGTTATGCAGTGGTATGCGCGCGTACCAGCGCGGCAATCGCCTCAACCTGCTCTTCTATCGTAAGCTCGGTGGTATTGATTGTGACAGCGTCGGAGGCTCGCTTTAAGGGAGCAACATCCCGCTCTCTGTCCGCTTTATCACGCTCGTTTAGTTCGCGCAGTACGTTCTCGAACGGTACATCCTCCCCTTGCTGCGCGAGCTCGTTGTGGCGTCGGCGGGCGCGTTCCTCCGCATCGGCAGTAAGATACACTTTGATGTCGGCATCAGGAAAAACCACCGTACCGATATCCCTACCATCCAGTACGATACCCTCCTCTTTCGAGCGACCAATCGATCGCTGTAATGCCACCATCTTCCGGCGCACGTCCGCCCGCGCGCTAATGCGGCTGGCCATCGTGCCTACCTCTGACTGCCGTATCTGCTCGGTTACGTCCTCACCGTTGAGCTTAATACGCATCTCGCCGTCCGCTGTGTGACTGATGGCAATCTCTGAAGAGGCAAGAGCATCTGCAACCGCCGCGTCAAACTGGTCAGCCTCGGAACGCAGGGTGGCAAGGGCAAGCGCACGGTACATGGCACCTGTATCCAGATAGACGAGGCCGAGGTGACGTGCCAGGGCGCGGGCGGTGGTGCTCTTGCCGGACGCAGCGGGTCCGTCGATTGCGATGATCACAGCACAGGGCGGTTAATTAGTCGAAGAGCCAACCTCGCGGCTGACGATGGTAATGTCGTTTGGATAGCGAATCGGGCCGATGGGGGTATCAATGGACGGCCTGGCCCGTAGCTGAACTTTACTTGAGACGCCTTCCACGCCTCCGATGGCCAGCGCAAGCTCCACCAGGTCGCGGGAACTGCGCTCGAAAAAGTTAAGAAGATCAAGCTCAATGTCTAATGGAATATCTACAACCTCCCCCGCGGGCAGTCGCACGGTTTCGGCAAAGGAGCCTGAGACCGTTTCGCGGTCGTCCAACAGCAGCGTCCAGTCGAACGCCACCATCCTGGCGGTGCGCTCATTCTCGGCCGGATTGTTAGCTCCCACATGCAGCGTGAAATTTAGCGGCAACTCGTTGCGCGAAAGCGCTGAGCCGACCCGCAGAAGGTCTGACGCGGTGAGATCGTTGTACGAGCGCACGTTCCGGATATCAATACCGGCCAAACGCTCATCATCCACGCGGTCGAGCGAGAAGGCCACCTGGCGCAGTGACCCGATCTCGCGAAGGGATTGGCAACCCGTAAGTAGTGGAACAAGAAGAGTGAAAATCAAAACTGCCGGGATCCACCGGGAAATCAGCATCGGATCACCTGTTAATTTGAATGCGTCTGTTGCGCACGGCGGGCTTACACTCTCCCACCCATACGGAACCGAACATGCGAAAACTGCGATTGGAAGAAATACCACGCACAGCTCCGGATCAAGTTACGGAGCAGGTCCGACATCCAATTTCCGTAGTTGTTGACAATGTACGCTCCATCTATAACGTAGGCTCTATCTTCCGAACGTCTGACGCTGCGATGGTTGAGCACCTCTTCCTGACCGGCTACACCGGCACACCCAAACATCGCGGCTTGCGAAAGACGGCGCTCGGCGCAGAAAAAACGGTGCGCTGGTCCCATCACCAGAAGCCACAGGAAGCGCTCCGGCGGCTTAGGGAAGCCGGCTACACCATCGCAGCACTTGAGATTACCGATCAACCAACCGCAACCGACGCTGTGCCGATGGAAGCCTTCCCCCTTGCACTCATCGTCGGCAATGAAGTTGATGGTGTGCAGGAGCCGCTCATCGAGGAAGCCGATCTGGCCCTCGAACTTCCGCAGTTCGGGTCCAAACACTCGCTGAACGTGGCGGTCGCGTATGGCATTGCTATTTACGATATTGTGCGCCGATACCGCTCACTCACGTCGTCGGAGATACCGCCGGCTCCTCGCGATCTGATCTAACGCGCGCGAACGTTCGGATCTGCACCGCTCTACTACCGTCCCATTTCGTACGACCATTCGATAACCAGCATAGCTTTTATGGGCGATACAATAACAGGAAAGAGCCCACAGATACAGGAGTATTTTCCGCCCACCTCCACCGAGGACTGGCTCGGCGTGATACAACGCGACCTCAAAGGGAAATCCATCGAAGATGCATTGATATGGGAGCCGGAAGAGGGCGTACGACTCCAGCCTTTTTACCGGCAGGAGGATTTCGATGCACCTCCATCCCCCCTATCGGTGCCAGGGGACTGGGCTGTTGTGCAAGCGATCTCCGGAGACTCGCCCCAAGCAGCCCGCCAGCACGTCTCAACTGCATTGAAGGGAGGGGCCGACACGCTATATTTTTCGGGCACGGTCCATCCAGACTCCGTTGAAGGTCTGCCGGCGCTTGATCCTGAAGCGTGGAAGGAGTTGCTCGAAGACACCACGGCCAACATTCTACTGCGCCTTCGAGACACGGAAGCCAGAGCAACCGAGTATTTGCTCGGAGCCCTGCGCTCGGCAGCTCCTGCGTCCTTCCTCTCACTCCTGGCCGACCCGATTGCTGCGTGGACCAGCGCTGGATCCGGTGACGTGGAGCGAGGCATCACCCGGCTACTTGATCTGGTTAAGTCATCCGATGCTACTGACGAGCGACTGCTCGGGGTGGATCTGGCGACGGCCCAAGAGGCTGGAGCGTCGCACGCCCAGACCATCGGGGTGGCGCTCGCCACGCTCAGTGAATACCTCGCGCGCGGCACGGATCACGGCCTGACACCGGCTAAAGTTGCATCCCACCTCCACCTGCTACTTCCGGTGGGTACATCGTACTTCCTCGCAATCGCTCAAACGCGGGCACTCCGGATACTCATACCGCAAGTTCTGTCGGCCTATGAAGCCCCGGAAGCGGTTCCTCCCATCACGGCTGAGACAAGCCTGCGCATGTTCACTGCGTACTCTCCGTACACCAATATGCTGCGTGGTACCACCTCGGCGGCAGCGGCAATAATCGGGGGTTGTGATGCCCTCATCGTCCGGCCCTTCGACGCCTTGCACTCCAGCGCGGAAGATATGGGGGCTCGGGTTGCTCGAAATACGCAGCTTATTTTGAAGCACGAAGTGCACCTGAATCACGTGGCAGACCCGGCCGCCGGTTCGTACTACATCGAGGAGATGACCCGGCAGATTTCCCGCGCGGCATGGTCATTTTTCCAGAAGATCGAATCTGAAGGCGGGCTATTGGAAGCCTATCGTGAGGGTGTCATCCAACAGGATGTAACAGACCATGCGAAGAAGGCCGCTGACGAAGTACGCGAACGGGACCGAGTGCTTGTGGGCGCTACGCACTATCCGGATGTGGAAGAGTCGCGCCTTACCGAAATGCGGCATGCCAGCGGAGGCAGGATTGACCTCCCATCCGATATCCCGGCGGCATCGAATAACCTCGATCCTGTAGAACGCCTGGAGCGCACGCGTCTTTCAGAAGAGGTGGAAGCCATTAGGCTCGCTACGGAGCGTTACGCGGAATCGATCGGCGATCGCCCTCTCGCCTACCTCCTACCGGTTGGACGGCGGGGTATTCGATCAGCGCGCGCCACATTCGCTCGTAACTTCATTGGCTGCGGAGGTTTTTCGATCGAAGAACCGGTGGGCTTCAGCAAGCGCTCCGAAGCCTACAGCGACCTGCGTGACATCCGTCCTGATCTCGTTGTGCTCTGCTCCAGCGACGACGCCTATGCAGACCTCACCCCTGAACTACGCTCCTTCCTTTCGGATGAGGGCCTGGACGCCGCTATTGTTGTGGCCGGATATCCCAAGGATCAGGTGCAGGCTCTGAAATCCAGTGGTGTGAGCGCTTTTGTCCACCTCAACGCGAATCTCCCCGAAACGCTGCTCCAGCTGCAGCAGCTCGCCGGAATCTCTCAGTAACTCCACGCCCCCTACACCATGCGTCCCGATTTCAGCACCATCGAACCAAACCTCAAGGGCTTATCAGAGGAGTCCATGAACATGGCGCCCTGGGAAACTCCCGAGCGCATCAAAGTGCCGGCTCAGCTCGGTCCGGATGACCTCGACATCGTGGAGCACCTGGACTATGCAGCCGGGGTTCCCCCCTATCTACGGGGGCCGTATAGCACGATGTACAACTTCAGGGCCTGGACCATCCGCCAGTATGCGGGCTTCTCCACTGCAGAAGAGTCCAACGCTTTCTATCGCAAAGCTCTGGCCGGCGGGCAGCGCGGACTGTCCGTGGCGTTCGACCTGGCTACGCACCGCGGCTACGACTCCGATCACCCGCGCGTCACCGGCGATGTAGGCAAAGCAGGAGTAGCCATCGATTCGGTGGAGGACATGAAAATCCTATTCGACGGTATTCCGCTGGAGAAGATGTCGGTGTCGATGACGATGAATGGTGCGGTGCTTCCTGTGCTGGCGTTTTTCATTGTTGCGGGCGAGGAGCAAGGCGTACCGCACGAGAAGCTGAGCGGCACCATCCAGAATGACATTCTGAAGGAGTTCATGGTGCGCAACACCTACATCTATCCACCGGCGCCGAGCATGCGCATCGTGGGCGATATCTTCTCCTACTGCTCCCGGCACATGCCGCGTTTCAACTCTATCTCCATCAGCGGCTACCACATGCATGAGGCCGGCGCCACGGCTGACCTGGAACTGGCCTACACGCTGGCCGACGGACTGGAGTACCTCCGAACGGGCATGAACGCGGGCCTGGCGGTAGACGATTTCGCGCCGCGCCTGTCGTTCTTCTTTGCGATCGGCATGAATCACTTCATGGAGATTGCCAAGCTCCGCGCGGCGCGGCTCCTATGGGCGCGCATCGTGAAGCCCTTCGAACCGGAAAATCCAAAGTCGATGGCACTGCGCACCCATTGCCAGACATCCGGCTACAGCCTCACCGAGCAAGATCCGTTCAACAACGTCGCGCGCACCGCGATAGAAG
>SLED01000405.1 GCA_007124945.1 Salinibacteraceae bacterium
AAGGATGTTAAAGAGCATCTGACGACCACGTTCTTTGCGAACCGCTGGCACTCGGTCTGTAACTTTCCGGCGAGGGGCGCGCTCCCCTCGCCACCGGGGGCCCATAGCTCAACCTATCCGGTAAAGCCTCACGGATCTCCCCCCACCGCCCCCAGTAGCAACCCCCGAGGCGTCCTGCCCCAACAGCTGCTGAGTGTGTATGCCCCGCCGCATTGTCCTGCGCCGCGACGACCCGTCGCCCGAGGGTGGCGATCTTACGATCGACTACCGGGGCGAGCTCAACGAGCAGCAGGCGGCGGCTGCGACGGCGAAAGGCGGACCGGTGCTGATTGTGGCAGGGGCGGGGACGGGCAAGACGCGGACGCTTGTCTACCGCGTGGCCTACCTTGTGGAAACGGGCGTGCGGCCGGAGCAGATTACGCTGTTGACGTTCACGCGCCGCGCCGCACGGGAGATGCTGACGCGGGCCTCGGCGCTGCTCGACGGGCGCTGCCAGCGTGTGCGTGGCGGCACGTTCCATGCGTTCTGTCTCACCATCCTGCGGCGGCACGCACAGGCCATTGGCTTCAAGGAGCGCTTCACGATTTTGGACTCCGCCGACGCGGCGGACGTGGTGGACATCCTCCGCACCAACAGCGGCTACCACAAGGGCGAGAAACGCTTCCCGCGCAAGAAGACGCTCTACACCATGTTCTCGGCGGAGCGCAACCGCGATCAGCCGCTGGAGCAGGTGGTGGAGACGCAGTACCCGCAGTTCATCCCGTACATGGACGCGCTGCACGACCTTGCCACGCAGTACGACCAGTACAAGCGGCAGCACAGCCTGATGGACTTTGATGACCTGCTGCTGCGCACGCTGGAGCTCTTTCAGCAGCACGACGACATCCGCCAGCAGGTGGCGACGCGCTGCCGGCATGTGCTGGTGGATGAGTATCAGGACACGAACCGCCTGCAGGCGGAGCTCGTGCGGCACTTTGGGTCGGTGCACGGCAACGTGACGGTGGTGGGGGACGACGCGCAGAGCATCTACCGTTTCCGGGGGGCGGACTTCCGCAACATCTTCGACTTCCCCGAGCAGTTCGAAAATACGCAGGTCCTGAAACTGGAGGAAAACTACCGCTCCACCCAGGCCATCCTGGACCTGGCCAACCACCTCATCACGCAGGCCCAGCGGTCGTTCGACAAAGAGCTGGTGGCGGCATCGGGGGAGGAGGGCGACACACCCGCAGTAGTGCCGGCCACGGACGCGCGCGATGAAGCCCGCTTTGTGGCGCAGATGATCCACGACCTGCGCGAGGGCGGCACGCCGCTCAACGACATGGCGGTGCTCTTCCGCAGCAGCTTCAACTCGTACGATGTGGAGGTGGAGCTCAACCGCAAGAACATCCCGTACGTCAAGTACGGCGGAATGAAGCTGAGCGAGGCGGCGCACATCAAGGACGTGCTCGCGCATCTGAAGGTGCTGGAGAACCCGGCGGATGCCGCCTCGTGGAACCGCGTGCTGCAGCTCTTGCACGGGATCGGGCCGAAGACGGCCGGCGACCTCATCGACTGGATCACCTCCGACGCCGAGGACCCGTTCACGCTGAAAGAACGCTTCTACTCGGGGCGCTACGTGGAGGCCCTGAAGGAGCTCTTCAATCTGCTGCGCCGCCTCCGCACCGAGGAGCTACCGTTGATCGCGCAGGTGGAGGCGGTGGTGGAGTACTACGAGCCCATCTGCAAGGACACCTACTACGAGGATTTCCCGAAGCGCCTGCAGGACCTGGAGCACTTTGTGGGGCTGGCGGAGAACGCGTCCAACCGCAGCGACTTTCTGGCGTCGCTCGCCCTCGACCCGATAGAGCTTTCGGCGATGGAGGCGGAGCCCGCGCAGGACGATGAACCGCCGCTGGTGCTGTCCACCATCCACTCGGCCAAAGGGCTGGAGTTCTCGAACGTGTTTATCATCCATGCGCTGGAGGGGGTGCTGCCCTCGCAGTACGCGGTGAAGGACCCGGAGGCGGTTGATGAAGAGCTGCGCCTGCTGTACGTTGCGATCACGCGGGCGAAGGACGATCTGTTTATCTCCTACCCGATGCTGCAGTACCGCCGGTATCAGGGCGAGCACATGGCGCGGCCGAGCCGCTTCATCGAGGATGTACCGGAAGACCTGCTCGAACCGGTGCGGCTGGTTGAAGAAGGCGCTGCCAGTGCCGATCTTCCAGAAAACAACCACCAGGCGCTGCCCGGTAGTTCCGATACTGGCAGCTCGGATGAATCAGCGCAATCGAACGATAATCTCCCATTCTAACAGGGCGCAGCCATGCAACGCGGTGAGCGGGAGTTAACGTTGACAGAGCTTGAAATCAGAGAGGTGGGACGCAGCGCGCACGATACGATTTTCAAGCTAAACCAGGTGATTTTCGACGAGGATCGCGTCATCAACTCATTCAATCGTCAGGGATTGTTGCAGTTGCTGGCATTGCATCGCGGTAGGCCGGTTGGATTTAAGATCGGGTATGAGCAGCGTCCCGGCGTTTTCTACAGCGCGAAGGGAGGGGTGCTTCCCGATCACCGTCGAATGGGTATTGCGACGGCATTGCTCGATGAGATGATCGCGATTGTCAGGAAGGACGGCTATCAGAAATTTGTCTTCGACACATTTCCCAACATGCATCCGGGTATGACCATGCTCGCCCTCGCACGAGAATTTCGTCTTACGAAGGCGGATTTCAATCACACCTACCAGGACTACCGGCTGCAATTCACGCGCGAGCTCAAGGAAAAATGAAGCGTGCTGTAACATCCGTGCTGTGTGTGTCGTAGGGCGGTTCGTCACCATGTACGACCTGGTGTCATCGATCACTCTGCGGTTCAATAGCCTCCCTTCCGCACGCGGATGCAATCGCTTCAAACCTTTTTTCTTGAGTTCTGGGAAGGGCTCCGTATCGCCCTCCGCGCCATCCGTGTAAACAAGATGCGCGCGATTCTGACCACGCTCGGTATCGTTATCGGGATTACGTCGGTGACGGCGATGGCTACGGTAATTAACGGTATCGAGGAGCAGTTCGAGCAGGATATGGCGACCCTCGGCGCCGACGTCCTCTACGTTGAGAAATGGCCGTGGGGGCAGGGTCCGGGATTTGAGTGGTGGCGGTACGTGAACAGGCCTCCGATTACCGCGGATGTAGCCACAGCCATCCAGAACCGCGCCTCTCTGGTTGAGGCAGTCGTTCCGGTGGTGAATACAGGTGCGAGTGTGCGGAGTGAGCAGGAGACCCTCAATGGTATTCGGATAAACGGTGTCACGGCCGCCTATCCGCGCGTACATTCGATTGACCTGGAGTCGGGGGCGTTCTTCACAGAAATCGATGATCAGCGGGCGGCGCGCGTGGCGGTTCTGGGTGCGGTGGTGGCTGATAACCTGTTTCCGGGACGGGAGGCTATTGGCTCTACGTTTCGCATAGCCGGTGAACGGTTTAGGGTGCTGGGTGTCCTGGCGCAGGAGGGCGGCGGCATGGATGTGTCCTCACGCGATACGCAGGTGATGATACCGTTTGATGCGTTCCGCGGACTGTTCGGTACGCACAACCGCAACGTATCCGTGCAGGCGCGTACCGCTTCCCCGCAACTGATCGCTGAGGCCAAAGATGAGATTACCGGTGTGGTCCGTACCGCCCGGCAGCTTGATGCCATGGAGGAGGACAACTTCGTGATAAACGAGCAGGAAAGCTTGCGCGAGCAGCTGGCGCCTGTACGCTTCGCCATCTACTCCATCGGGATATTTCTAACGGCACTTGCGCTGCTCGTCGGCGGTATCGGGGTAATGAACATCATGTTTGTGTCGGTTAAAGAGCGAACGCGTGAGATAGGTATACGCAAAGCGGTGGGCGCCCGGCGCTTTACAATCCTGCTGCAGTTCCTCATCGAAGCGGTGATCGTATGCCTGATCGGCGGCGCGATCGGCGTGCTACTTTCGCTGCCCATCGCTTGGGCTGTAAGCTTCGTGCTCCCGGCTTCGCTGGGCATTGGTGTAATCATGATAGCGTTCGGGATCTGCGTCGCAGTAGGTGTGGCGTTCGGCCTGGCTCCTGCGTGGCAGGCGGCGAAGGCGCATCCGATCGAAGCGCTACGGTACGAATAACAAGGCATCACACGGCATGTCCATCATCGAAACATTCCGGTCGGCGTTTAGCTCGCTCAGGAGTAACGCCATGCGCACCGCGCTCACGCTGCTGGGCATGATCATCGGCGTGTTTGCTATCATTGTGGCCGTGACCGCCGTGCAGGTGATCGATACGTACTTCAAGGATTCGATGCAATTCCTCGGCACGTCCACGTTCTCCGTGTCGAAAACACCCATTGTGAACATCGGCGGTGGGATGGATCGCTCGCTGCGCAATCGTCCCGATATCACGTATGAACAGGTGCAGCGGCTGCAGCGCAATCTCTCAGTGCCGGCAGCGGTTTCGATCCAGACATTCCTCGACCGCGGTGCTGTGCGGTACGGCGAAAGAGAAACGGAGCCGAATATCCAGCTCACCGGCACCGACCAGAATTTTCTGGAGAACTACAGTTACGATCTTGAAGAGGGGCGTTTTTTCACGCAAGAAGACGTACAGTTCGCTCGTGCTTATGCGGTACTTGGTCATGAGTCAGCCGAATATTTATTTCCAAACGAATCACCGGTCGGGAAGCGCGTTCGGATTGGCGGCAACCGGTATGAGGTGATCGGTGTGCTTGCCGCACGAGGTAGTTTCCTCGGATGGAGTCAGGATAACCTGATGCTGACGCCGATTACGACCGGCTTTCAGCGGTACGGCCGTCCCAACCGAAATGTGGGAGCGGTCAGCGTTCGGGCATATCGTGATGAGATGATGCCGGTGGTGATGGATGAGACGATCGGGCAGATGCGAGCCATTCGACAGGTACCTCCGGAGGAGGCGAACAATTTTGAGGTGAGCACCAACGATTCGATGCGCAGCACGCTCGACTCCTTTACGGCGACGCTTACGGTGGGCGGACTAATCATCGGGTTTATCGCGCTGCTGGCCTCTGGCGTGGGTATCATGAATATCATGCTCGTGTCCGTGACAGAGCGTACGCGGGAGATAGGCGTGCGCAAAGCGGTGGGGGCTCGTCGCAGGGATATCATGCAGCAGTTTCTGTTCGAGGCGTTCCTTCTCTGCCTGATAGGCGGCGTGGTGGGAATACTTCTCGGCGCGCTCGTCGGGAACGGCGTTGCATTTTATTTCGGTATCAGAGCGGTATTTCCGGTAGACTGGGCGATTGCTTCGGTTATCATCGTCACGATCATTGCGATGGTCTTCGGAGGCTATCCGGCGCTAAAGGCGGCACGGCTCGACCCGATCGATTCGCTGCGGTTTGAATAGGCGAACCGCGTTGCCGGTGGTTTCGGTTGCAGGTGAGCGGGCGTGGCCTTTTCTTGCAGGCGTTCTGGACTACTCCTCGATTATCTGCATCTCATGTCTACGCCTCATCCTGGAAAGCAAGCCGCTGCAACAGCCGTCGTCAATCTGATCTCCGATGGAATGTCCCTGGGCCTGGGTACGGGCTCGACCACGGCGCTTGCGCTAAAGGCGTTGGGCGAGCGGATCCGGTCGGAAGGGCTCAACGTGCGCGGCGTGCCGACGTCGTTTGCGGCCGAGCGGCTTGCGCGGGAAGAGGGTATCCCACTGCTTTCGCTTGATGAAATTGATCGTCTCGATCTGGCGATGGACGGCGCCGACGAGGTGGATGATTCGTTTCGCCTGATCAAGGGGCGTGGCGCGGCGCACACACGCGAGAAGATCGTAGCCGCGCAGGCCGACCGCTTCGTGGTGCTGGTCGATGACTCGAAGATGGTAGATCAGCTCGGCACGCGTATGCCGCTGCCGGTCGAAGTGCTCCCGATGGCGGTAACCCCCGTGCAACGCGTGCTCGACGGTCTCGGCGCCGACCCGGTGCTGCGCATGGGCGATAGAAAAGATGGCCCTGTCGTTACCGATCAGGGATTTTGGGTGTTGGATGCACATTTCGACGCGATTCCGGACCCCGAAGCTATCAACCGTACACTGAACGATACGCCAGGTGTGCTGGATCATGGCCTCTTTCTGGGGCTGGCCACCGATGTGCTAATCGGCCACGATGATGGCAACGTTGATCATCGCACCGTGTAGTGCCCGTGCGTCCAGGCTACTAAGAGCGGGATCTCCTGCTTCGTTTTTCTCGTGGCGGACGTTGAGGGTTCGTCTTCGCGTACTTCGCGTGCTGTCCGCCTTACCCGACATACCGGGTGCTGCTCGCGTTGGCGGCCAAAGGGAGGGAAGAATGGCAGAGGTAGAGAGGAGGTACAAGCTGCGCAACGAAAATTTTTCGCACGTTCATGCCATGTCAGAGCTTCCATCAAAAAAGCCCCACCGCCAGAAGAGGCGATGGGGCTGGATGTTGTTGTCAAATTAACCGATTACTGGAGGCGGAAGGTGACCGGCCACGACATGCGAACTGGCACGGGGCGGCCACGCTGCATACCAGGCGTAAACTCAGTCTCCTGAATAACGCGGATCGCTTCCTCGTCAGCGCCGGCGCCAATTCCACGGACAACCTGCGGATTCTGGACGTTGCCGTTCTCATCGACCACGAACTGCACGATCACACGGCCTTCTACACCAGCGCGACGCGCGATGTCAGGATAGTTAATTTTCTCCTGGATAGCGGCCATGCCACCCACAGGTTCGGGCATGTCTTCAACTACCTCGAAGATTTCGGGCTCGTCATCTTCTTCACCCTCGTCACTTGGGGGAGGCGGCGGCTGATCCGGCACGTCGTCAGGATCGAACGACATGTCCATATCGAGGTCCTCATCCGTTAACTCTGCATCGTCAGGGACCTCAACCGGTACCGGTGGACGGGGAGGAGGCGGAGGCTCTTCAATCTGCTCCGTCTGCTGAATCTCCTCCATCTCTACGATCTCCTGGTCCTGCATAACGATCTGATCCCGCTCACCGGGATTCAGGTTCATCTGGAAGGCCGCTATGGAGATCACGAGGGCTGCCAGCATACCCAAAAGAACCCGGGTACGGTAGTTCTTCTGGAGGTCGGCACCTTCTTCTTTGCGAATAGCGGGCATAATACGCGTTCTTGATTAAATTTGTCGTACACCAAAGATGGACTTTCTCGGCGTACAATTCAAGTCTATCTAATACTACATCTCAGCCGGAAGCTGTGTTTCTTTTACTTCCACTGACCGGTCGTAGCTCTGGTAACACCATGCTGCATAATCCGAGACAAAGGGCAAGGGGAAAAGTTGCTATCCGCCCGGATTTGCTTTAGGCAGGTAGCTATCGGGTATGCACGGATGGATGACTTTCCGAGCGCCGGGCTTGCACCATGGCAAGGAATAGTCCGATTCCTGCTCCCAGTCCCAGCATGTTGGCTACCACGTCTCCGATATCAGGATTGCGGTCGAAGGGTACGATGAGTTGAAGGCCCTCGGTACCAACCGCCCCCATCACGCCAACGATCACCACGATACCGAGTCGCCGTTTCAGAGGATGAGGCAGTGCCCACATCCACAGGGTGCCAAACCCGAAGAACATCGCAAAATGGACGAGTTTGTCCATGTGGGATACCTCAACGTTCGGCACACCCCCGGTGGGCATGGTAGTCGCAATCAAGATGCCCAGCGTCCATAACAACGCTACGCCGAGCCGGACTCGTTC
Organism: Salinibacteraceae bacterium; assembly: GCA_007124945.1. Classification (GTDB taxonomy): domain Bacteria; phylum Bacteroidota; class Rhodothermia; order Rhodothermales; family Salinibacteraceae; genus Tc-Br11-B2g6-7. The sequence goes on from SLED01000405.1 coordinate 7,704, forward strand.
GGAAAGATACATTTACTGACCGTATCGTGAGTGAAGAACATCAGGTAGAGCCTCCAAAAGGTCGGAGGCGATGAGCGAGGTCGCGGAGCGACGTTTTGTTAGAAATCGTGCGGTGGCGCCTCCTATCTCCAGCCCACAAAGGGCTGCGTTAAACGGACTCAAATTTTGCGCCAGAAGTCCTCCAATGAGACCTGCAAGAACGTCTCCTGAGCCGGCTGTAGCGAGGGCGCTGCTTCCGTTTGCGTCTACCGCTACCCGTTTATCCGGAGATGCGACGACGCTGGGCCGGCCCTTCAGCACGAGCGTGCAATTCCACTGCGAGGCGTAGGTTCGCGCAAGCTCAATCGGGTTACCGTCTCCGGTGCCCTCACCGGCGAGCCTGGAAAACTCACCCGCGTGCGGGGTGAGCACCCACGAGGGGCGCCCGTACTCATGCAGAAGCTCTGGATGTTCTACAAGTGCAAACAGTGCATCAGCGTCAATGACGACAGGCAGGTCTACGGACGATAGCAGATCTACTACCAGCTGCTGCGCTGTGTAGGTACGGCCCAGACCGGGGCCAAGTACCATCGCATCCGCACGCTGAAGCCGCGCTTCGAGCTCAGTTCCCGCATTAGCGCTTGGGGCGCTATCGGAGGGAGTCAGCGGAAGGGCTACGGTAGTGGCCTCAACGAAGCCACTGTGCACGGCCTCCCGAATAGATTCGGGGACGGCCATGGTGACATAGCCTGCGCCAGAGCGCGCGGCGGCGCGAGCGGAGAGCAGCGGAGCGCCTGCCATCCCCTCACTGCCGCCGACGACCAGCACGTATCCGGCTTCGTACTTGTGCGCATCTGCTGCGCGTGCGGGGAGCATGCGAGCGATCGCTGTATCATGAGGGAGCCATGCGCATCCTTCGGGATGATCCTCCATCGCCTCCACGATAAAGTGCGATGGTATCCCGATTTCAGCGAGATGGATATCCCCGGCGTGCACCAGCCCATCGCCCAACACAAGCCCTGACTTAAGGGCGGCCATCGTTACCGTCAGGTCTGCTCGAAC
>SLED01000354.1 GCA_007124945.1 Salinibacteraceae bacterium
GGCTTTTCGCTTCCTGCCGGTAGACTTGCTGCCTGCGGTAGAATATCCTCAACTGTCCATCTCCACGAACTACGCCAATGTGGGACCGGAGGAGATGGAGCAGTTGGTCACCCGCCCTGTCGAGAACGGCATCGCCGGTGTACCGGGTGTGGAGCGAGTTACATCGAGCTCTACGGAGGGCAGCAGCCGCGTGCGGCTGGAATTTGCGCAGGGGGTTGATCTGGCCGAGGCAGCGAATGACGTGCGGGATGCGCTCGAACGTGTTCGCGGCTCCCTCCCCGAGGATGCCAGCGAGCCACGCATATGGAAGTTTGATCCGGATGATATATCCATCCTGACCATCGCGGCTGAATCATCGCGGGATCTGGAAACGCTCACACAGATCATCGAGCGGGATATCGTACGCCGGCTTGAGCAGATCGATGGGGTTGGCACGATCGAAGTCCGGGGGGGCATCTATCGCGAAATCCATGTCGATATTCAACGCGACCGGCTGCGCTCTATCGGACTGACAGCACAGGAGGTGCAGGATGCGATTGCGCGTGAAAATGCGATTGCACCCGGAGGAAACGTTAAGGATGGCCTGCGCGACCTGTACGTACGGGCTCTTGGAGAATACCAATCAATCGACCAGGTAGCAGATGTCGTCATCACCCGTGTCGATGGGCGGCCTGTACGTGTCAAAGATGTAGCTACGGTACGAAGCGACTATGAGGACGTGGGACGCCTCACGGAGGTCGACGGGATGCCCGTCGTGCAATTCCAGGTGAGAAAGCAAAGTGGAGCCAATACGGTCGCTGTGTCGCAGAATGTGCGTGCGGAACTGGAGCGCATTAACGCCGACCGCAACGACGTAAACCTGATGGTCGTCTCCGACCAGAGTACCTTCATTCAGCAATCGATCGATAACGTGCAGAGCGCGGCCGTCTGGGGTTCGCTGCTGGCCATCTTCGTGCTCTACTTCTTCCTGCGAAATGGCTCTACTACATTTATCATCGCGCTATCCATTCCGATCTCGCTGATCGCCACGTTTGCGCTGCTCTACTTTAGCGACCTGTCATTGAACATGATGACGTTCGGTGGCCTTGCGCTTGGTATCGGCCTGATTGTCGACAATGCGATCGTGGTGCTCGAAAACATTATTCGACAACGCGAGGAGAAAGAATCGGACCTGATGGAAGCTGCGTCCATTGGTACAAAAGAAGTTGCCGGTGCGATCATCGCTTCCACGCTTACCACATCGGTCATCTTCCTTCCAATTGTCTTTATGGAAGGAACGACGAGCCTGCTTTTCCTTGCACTCGCGCTTGTGGTGGTATTCTCGCTCGTCTGTTCGCTGCTGGTGGCGCTCACGCTCGTTCCGATGCTCTCCAGTCAGTTCCTCACAGTGGGTAAAGGTATCCCCGGAGAGGAAACCCGGGCCGGACGTTTCCGGCACAAGTTCGACCGATTTGAGCGCTGGTACTCTGATCGCGTGCGTGGCGTTACCAGCAGTAAGCTCGCTGTGTTTGGCGTGACGATTCTGCTTGTCGGTGGGGCTGTGGTAATGTGGCCTTACGTGCCTGTGGAACTGGCCCCCTCTACTGACGCCAACGAGGTGCGCGTAGATCTTCGGATGGACGACGGTACAAATCTGGCGGTGGTCTCTACCTATCTCCAGGAGCTGGAGGGCATCGTACGTGAGGTGGTGCCGCAGGACGCCATTGAGAATATGTCTACGCAGATATGGCGTGGCCGCGGGCGGATTGACATCACCATGCCGAATCCTGAAGACCGGACCATCAGTAGCGATGCCCTTGCCGATGATATTCGCCGTGTGGTAACCGGAGCTGTGCCCGGGGCCGAGATACGTGTGCGTGCTCAGCCCGGCCTGTGGGTGCTTCGTCGCCTCTTCAGCGGAGGTGGTGGTGATGAAGCGCTGCAGCTTCAACTGCTGGGCCACGACCAGGAACAGGCGATCCAGGTAGCACGCCAGATTCGCCAGCGCATGCAACGTGTAGACGGTATTGAGGATGTTCGGATTGGCGGCGAAGAGGACGAAGGGCAGCCCGAGCAAACCATCCTGATCGATCGCGAACGCATCGCCCAGCTCGGCCTCTCGGTACAGGATGTGGGCCGGGCCGTTCAGCTTAGCGTCGGCGGCGGCCAGGCCGGGTCGTTCCGCGAGGGAGGCGACGAATTCACCATCCGCGTACGCCTGCAGGCCGACGACCGGCGGAGCGTACAGGACCTCGACAATATAATCATCCGGACGCCCGAGGGAGCGACGCTTCCCCTCTCAGCCGTTACGCAGCAGGAGCGGAGACGCGGGCCCGACCGTATCAACCGGATCAACAGCCAGCGCGTCACCTACATCTCGGCCAACCTTGAGGGCAGCCTCGCACTAAACGATGCCGTCAACCAGGTCCGTGCCGAACTGGCGGATCTAACGCTCCCGAGCGATTTCACGATCGTGTTTGGCGGTGAGTATGAAGAGCAGCAACGGGCGCAGCGCGATTTCCTTATGGCCATCCTCATGGCACTGGCGCTCATCTATATGGTGATGGCAGGGCAGTTTGAGCGCTTCCTCGATCCGCTGATCGTGATGTTCTCTGTGCCGCTGGCTCTGGTTGGGGTTGTACCCATGCTCTACCTAACCGGCACCACCTTCAACATTCAGAGCTTCATGGGATTGATCATGCTCATCGGTATCGTGGTCAACAATGCCATCGTGCTGGTGGACTATATCAACCTGATGCGTCGAGACCGCGGGTTAGACCTGGTAGACGCCGTAGTAGAAGCCGGCCGGCTCCGACTCCGCCCGATTTTGATGACGACGGTCACCACCATCCTCGCGCTCCTTCCGCTTGCCATTGGCTGGGGTGCCGGCGGTGAAATCCAGGCTCCGCTGGCCCGAACGGTAATCGGTGGCCTCGCTGCCTCTACGCTTATCACGCTCGTTCTGATACCGGTAGTCTACATCACAGCCCACCAGGCGAAGGGATGGGTAAGCGCCCGCGTGGCCCAGCTGCGCGGCGGGGAGTCGCCTGATGCAGCCGTTCAGGGCGCATAGCGCAACATCCGAATCTTGTGAACGGTATAGCCGGACGCGTACCTCCTCACATCGCCTCCCGCTATGCGATTCTCTGCTTATGAAACGACGGTGCGACGCGAAATTGACGCGTGGCAGCGCGACCGTACGTCACCTGTGCAACAGGCAATCGAATGGCTGATGCAGCCGGTAGATCGCTTTGTGGAGCGCAGTGTCTCACCCGACCTGATCGACCGCGCGAGTGAGAAGCTGAGCGACACGCTCTCGCACCTCAGTGATGCCTCCACGTGGACGTACGAGGCGGAAGCAATGGTGCATGCTGCTCGGCGGCGCGGCCTCGCGGTGGAGCGGGCGGAAGACCTCCGGTCGCAACCGCTGGAGGTGCTGGACCCGATGGCCCGGGAGCACTTCACGGAAAACACTATCCTGGCTGCCGTCGAAGGAGGAGGCACTGGTCTCGGAGGCGCAGCACTCATTCTCGCCGACATCCCCCTGCTCTTCACCATCAACTTTCGCCTGATTCAGCAGATCAGCGCGGTGTATGGCTTCCCGATGCGTGAGCCGAAGTACCGGCCCCTCGTGGTCTCCATCTTTAACGTAGCGGCCTCGGGGAGCGCCGAAGCCAAGAGCCAGGCCCTCCGCGAGATCAGTGTGGCGGCAGCGGCATTCGCCAACGAACTCGACTACAAGGGCCGCGTCTCCAACACCTGGCGCGATCAAAATCGCCACCTCCCGCGCGAGATTGCCAAAAATCTGGTGGGCCGAAAGCTGGCACAAACCATCCCCATCGCAGGGGCAGCCGTAGGGGCCGGAATCAATTACTGGTTCACTTCCGAGGCAGCCAACACCACCTATATGCTCATGAGGGCGCTGTACCTCGAGCACAAGGAACGGCGGTAAACGCGCAGCAGAACGCTGAGGCTACATTCACGCGGGAACGCTTGTAGCACTGGGCACTGCAAGATAGGCTTACAGCATGCCACCTCCTTCGTCTTCGATCGGCTCGAGCGGATTAGCGCTCATGTACACGGAGGCAAAGTTACCCCAAAACGCCCATACCCATACCATGCCCACCGTTGCTATTGTCGGTCGTCCTAATGTCGGCAAATCTACGCTTTTCAATCGACTTACGGAAGAGCGGGATGCTATTGTTGATGACGCGCCCGGCGTTACGCGCGACCGTATCTACGGAGAGGTCCACTGGAACGGCCGGGACTTCGACTTGATTGACACCGGCGGCTTTGTGCCTCGCTCAGCCGACAAGTATGAGGCCGCGATACGCGAACAGGTACATGTGGCGCTCGAAGAGGCGGATGCGGTACTGCTCGTGGTGGACGTAACGACCGGCATCACCAGCATTGACGAAGAGGTAGCCACCCTCCTCCGCCGAGATGCTAAACCCGTGCTGGTTGTGGCTAACAAGGCGGATAATGAGGAGCGCCGGTGGGAGGCTTCCTCCTTTTACGCCCTCGGCTTCGAGGAGGTCTTCCCCATCAGCGCGACCAGCGGCTCGGGTACGGGTGACCTGCTGGACGCCCTCGTCGATATGCTTCCTGAGAAGCCCAAGGAGGCTCGCCCAGAGATCACGAAAATTGCCATTATCGGGCGGCCCAACGTGGGTAAGTCATCCCTCGTTAACAAGCTGCTCGGCAGCGAGCGCTCCATCGTAACGGATGCGGCAGGCACCACGCGCGACGCCGTCAATACGCTGATGACCGTGGACGACCGGCAGGTGATGCTGGTGGACACCGCCGGATTGCGAAAACGCACGAAGGTCAAGGAGAATGTTGAGTTTTACGCCACACTGCGTACCGAACGTGCGCTCAAGCGGGGCGATGTAGCCGTACTTCTGATCGAGGCGCTCGAAGGCCTTCAGGCACAAGACATCAAGGTGCTGAAGAAGGCAGAGGAGATGAAGAAAGGGCTGGTAATTGCGGTCAACAAGTGGGACATGGCAGTCAAGGAAGAAGACCTCATGCAACGGTACGAAGACTACGTTGCCGCCCGTTTGCCGTCGATGACGTACATCCCTCTGGTATTCACCTCGGCGCTCACGGGCAAACGAGTTGATCAGGTGCTCACCACTGCGATGCAGGTCGCCGACGAGCGGCGCAGGAAGATATCCACGAGCTCGCTCAACGACGTGCTGCAGGAAGCCACCCACGCCAACCCTCCGCCCTCATACCGAGGCGGATTCGTCCAGATCAAATACGCTACACAGATACGGGTGGCGCCCCCTGTGTTCGCCTTTTTCTGCAATCATCCCAAAGGCATCACCGAACCATACAGGCGATATCTTGAGCGCAAGCTCCGGGAGGCCTTCGGCTACACGGGCGTCCCGCTCACACTTGAGTTCCGGCAGAAATAACCCGATCTTTCGCCCGGGCGTAGGGCTGCCAGCAGCATCAAGGAATCGTGAAAGCGATGCTACAGGCAGAATCCCTGCGCGGCGTTCTGCATACAGTACACACGATTTACAGGGCCGCGCCCTTTCAACTAAGACAGCATCAACCCTCCAAGACTATGTCCGGGAACCCGGTAAATACTCGCACAGAGAACGAACGGGAGCTAAACTTCTGGGAGAAGATCTTCCTCCCGAAAATTTTCGAAGGGTTGGGGTATTCGTTCGGAAAGATAAAGAACGAACCCGTTTATACGGTGGAGTACCCAGAGGAGCAGTGGTATCCGCCGGACAGCTATCGTGGTCGCCCGGTGTTGGTGGAAGAAGAAGGGCGCCCACGCTGCGTGTCGTGCAATCTGTGCGCGCGAGCCTGCCCTCCCATGGCCATCTCCATGCAATCAAAAGAGGTGGAAGATGCGAAGGAGCGCGAGCCTGCGTGGTTTGAGATCAACATGCTCCGCTGCATCTACTGCGGCTTCTGCGAGGAAGTTTGTCCGGAAGAGGCGATCGTGATGTCGAAGGAGTACGATCTTACGTTCCAGGATCGCGACGAGGCGGTGTTCGGGCTGGAGAAGCTGCTGGTGCCGGTGGAGCGGCTTATGGATCGGCTGGATTACCTGCACACCTACAAGGATCCCCAGTTCGGGCAGCAGTGGGAGTTCCAGCACGATAACAACCTACACAGCTTGAAAGACCGGCGCTTCCTGTCCTGGCTAATTGAAGAAGGCGCGGACGCTCTCAAGACCACGCACATGCGCGAAGAAGAGCCTGTTGCCGCAGACCGCACCTGGGGTGGTGTCCGCTCGGATGATAGCGAGCCCGCTCCCGCCACAACGTAACTCATCGGTAGACGCCCATGCCGGACTCACCCGTATCTGACACCGAGACTCTGGTAACGGCGGAGCATCTGACGGAAGAAGACGCCGCCCGTCTGCGCGAGGCTCAACTGGATCAGCTGTTGTATCTGGTTGATGAGATAGAGGCCCTCAAGGTCGTTATTGATCTCGTACCGGAGAACTTGCAGACCGGGCGACCTTTGGGCAAGGAGCTTTCGCTCCGCGAACTTTACGGGACTCTCGCGGATGCGGACCTTAAGCTCTACGAGCCACTGGCCCGCGCGATGGCCTCAAATCGCCATCCCAAAAAAGACCTGCCAGAGGATGAGGAGTTGATCGCGGAGAGTGGCTGGAATAAGAAGGCTATGGGAGCAATCCTCGAAGAGGTTCAGTCCGCGCGCCGCTCCTTTACGCGCGTGCTGGAGCGGATACCGAGCCAGGAATGGTTCCGCACGGCTACAATCGATGACACGGTCCGTGACATTCACGGACTCGTTCATCTCGTGATCCAACACGATGCGGAGCTGCTTCGCACTGCAGGACATCGACTTCACGAGAGTCACCTTACGGATCGCGAAGAAGATCTTCCCAAGTAGGCATTACCGCTGCATAATCGAGAAGCTCGCCCTCCATGGCTAAATCCTCTGGCCGGTCCTTCGAGCAGTTGGAGACGGCCTTTCGCCACAAAAACTTCGATCCGCTCTATTTCCTCTATGGAGAGGAAGAGTTTCTGATGAGCGAGCTTCAAGAGAAGCTGATCGAAAACGCGCTGTCGCCGGCCGAGCGTGATTTTAATCTGGATATCGCCTATGGTGCCGAAAGTGATGGGCCGACGGTGCGCGGGCTATGCACCTCGTACCCCGTGATGGCGCAGCACCGCGTGGTGATAGTGCGCGATTTCGAGAAGCTAAAGGAGAACCGGCTCTTTAAGGAGTACGCAGAGAACCCGAACCCACAGGCGATTGTGATGCTCGTTTGCGGTTCGAAGCCCAACATGTCAGCTCATCCGTATCGTGCGCTTCGTGAGCATGGCGTATGGGCGGAGCTAAAGCCGCTTTACGATAATCAGGTGCCAGGGTGGATCAAGAACCGGGCGAAAGCTCAGGGCTACGAGATGGAACCACGGGCTCTACAGATGCTGGCCGAATTTGTAGGTACGGATCTACGCTCTGCCACCAGTGAGCTTGAGAAGATCGCAACGTACGCCGGTGAGCGTACCCGACTAACGGCAGACGACGTGATTGCGGCCAGCGGCCAGACGCGGGAGTTCAACGTGTTTGAGCTACAGAACGCCATCGGAGACGGGCGTCTGCAGGACGCTCTCCGGATTGGCGACCGCATGCTTGAACAGTCGGCCAACCCCACGGGCGAAGCGCTGATGATCGTGGCCGTTCTCAACAGCTACCTGCAAAAGCTCTGGAAGCTAACCGGGTGCCAGCAGCAGCGCCTGCCCAAAAAGGAGATGGCGCGGCGCGCCGGTATTCCTCCCTACTTTGTGAACGAATACCTTAGCAGTCTACGCCGATTTTCGCTTGCTGCCATAGAGCGTGGATTCTCCGCGCTGCTGGCCGCCGATTTTGAACTGAAAGGAGGAGCGGCCCGCGATCCCCGGGTAATTCTCACGCTGCTTCTTCGCCGCTTAACTCCGGTGGGGCAATAATCGGCTACTTGGCCGAAGGTGATGGTAGATCGGGCTTCTTAACCCCTACCGCTTTTGCGCTTTCCTTCTTTTTCTTCGGTGCAGGCTTGCGCCAGAGTGGTACGGAGGAGCATGGCTCTCCGAACATCAGCTTGGCGGCTACCTTCTGCAATCGCTGGACCGCATCAACGTAGGCGCTTACCGGCACCAGCTTGCTGCCGCAGCCTTTCACAACCACATTCGCGCCCTCATACTCCGACCACTCTTCTGAAGCCAGAGCGCGCGTAAAATAATCACGGAGCAAATCCTGCTCGCGCCCAAAGACCACGGAAGCAGCCACATCCTCGAGTTTCGTGGCAATCAACATGTAGCCCCAGGTGGGGACGATAGCATCCGCTGAGCAGAAGACAGCGACATGATGCCCTTTGTACTGGTGCCAGTCATGTGTTTTCACGTGCTGGCGGAATTCCTTCTCCCGGAGCATGAGGCCTTCGTACAGAAATGGCGCTATATCAAACTCGGTCACCGGGCGCTCATCCCAGAGTTTCGACAGGTCGTACACCTCGATATTTCCCTGTGCTACTCGATTGGTGATTGGCTCCATGGCAGCGGATACGTCTTTTGTGCAAATGAACGAAAGCTATGCTTATGTACGCAGTGGGGGCTTCGTATGTTGGCGCTTTGTACGTTCCGGAAACAGTAAGAAGCCCGCGGCGCCGGAGCACCTGCGGGCGTGTGGTTTGTTTTGCGGAAGCGTTTCGGTTGGCACGGTTAGA
>SLED01000087.1 GCA_007124945.1 Salinibacteraceae bacterium
CTCCCCGAAAAACAAGCGTGACGCTTCGCGAGGGAGAGACCTACACCACCACACTACCTGCGACGGGTGAAAGCTGGGCTGCGGATTTGCGTGGGGCAAATCAGCTGGACCTGGATACGGGAGGCGTGCTTGGTGATGCCGTGGTACGCATTTCCGCCGGTGTGGCGACCGGGCGCGATCCAATCTTCGTAATGGATGCGTCGGAGGTGCCTGAGGCCCTGTCGCCAAAGTGGCTACGCCCCACGGTAAGCGGGCGCGAACTTGGAACGGTTGACCTCACATCGCCACCGAAGCGGCTGCTGTGTCCGTATGCGGACAACGGAAACCTCCACCCGGAAAATGAACTGGGGTCGTATCTGGACTGGGCCGCGTCGCACCGCTCGGAGTTGGAGGCCCGGTTCTGTGTCTCGAAGAACGGCAAACCCTGGTACAGCTGGCATGAGACGCCACCGATGGAGGATATCCTCCGACCCAAGATCCTGTTCAAGGACGTGGCATCCGAGCCCCACTTCTGGATTGATCGGAAAGGCGACATTGTACCGCGTCATTCGGTGTACTACGCGGTGCCCAAACGAGATGTCGATATCGAAGAGTTAGCGGCATATCTAAACAGCACGAAAGCGCGGCAGTGGATGGAGGCGCATTGCCACCGGGCAGCGAATGGGTTTCTTCGCTTGCAAAGTCGCGTGCTGCAGCAGATGCCCATCCCGAAGCATTTGCAAGTCGAAGGACAAATCGCGCTTGCGTTGTAGGGCTTCTCCTGCCGATGCTCCAGCGTCGCCCCTCGTCTTCGGATCGCTGGGCGATCCTGCGCTCAGGATGGTGCCGTGGTGGCCATTTCCCCGTCCTATACCCGGGTAGCACGGCTGCGCTGATACACCACGCTCTCAGGGCGAACCGCTTTACCGTAGCCTCGCACGCGGGTCGGGCTGCTCATGCACATCCAAGCAGCGCAGGGGGGCGAGGTGTAGGAGGACGTCTTGCAACGCAGTCTCACAAGGGCCCCAACACACGTGATGCTTGGCCTCTGGCGCATCAGCGACGCGAACCCCCTACAGCTGCTAAGGTATATTTTTCTCCGCAATGCAATAAACCGCATAGCAACTATGCCGAAGGTCGACATCAAAGACGCCGCGGCCCAGCTCGAAGAACTGGCAGAGGAAGCCTCTCACGGGCAAGAGGTTGTCATCACGCGTGGCGACGGCGCGCGCTTTCAACTCGTACCGTTGCCGCCGGACGTATCAAAGCCGACCTTTGGAAGCGCAAAGGGATTGGTCAAGGTAGGGGATGACTTCGACGAGCCGCTTGAGGATTTTGAGGACTACGTGCCCTGATGCGTCTTCTCCTCGACACGCACGCATTTCTCTGGTTTATCGATGGAAGCGATCGGCTCAGTTCCCATGCTTGTGAGCTAATCGAAGACACGGCAAACGAACGTCTTCTTAGCGTAGGCAGCCTGTGGGAGATGGCAATCAAGGCAAGTCTCGGGAGGCTCACACTACGACTCTCCTTCACCGATCTTGTCTCGAATCAGGTCCTTGGCAACGAGATTCAGCTACTTCCAATTCGCCCCGCTCATTTGGATGTACAGAAGAACCTGTCATTTCACCACCGCGATCCGTTCGATCGCCTGATCATTGCACAGTCAATTGCGGAGGGCTCCCCGTGCTCACACGCGACGCGGCCTTTGAGTCATATCCTACGGAAGTTATCTGGGACAAAGATTAAAACAGGCCGCAATCTTGCTCGAACGGATGTTTCTCCTACCGATGCTCCAGCGTCGGCACGTCCGGAGGGACGGTCCTCCGCCCCTCGTCTTCGTAGAAGCGCCGCCCGACCGGTTAAGCAGGCTGCCTCAAACCAAAAAGACCGAGCGTTGCATCGCACGCGGAGCGTGCTAATCGTACGCTCCCACGCAGAGCATGGGAGCGAGGGAGAGGTGAGATGACGGTTTTTTTCACCCTTTGCACTCGCGGATGCACGGGGCGGTCAAACCGTGATGGGCACTGCCCTCTGGCCAACGTATACAGCCCTGGCCGGGTGCCGTCGTACCGTCAATCGTTTTGTGCTACGATGACGTCACGCGGCAGCCCGGCGTACGGGGAGGCACTGGCAGGCGAATCGCTGTGCCACAGTAGAGCTGTTTCTACCGGGTTAGATCCAAGCGATGAAAAGTCCGCCGCCCGGGCGCACAGGGTGGTCGAAGTCCTCGCCCTCCGGCACAATCATGACCGCAATACCGTGGGGTACTCCGCGACGGCGATCGGCAAAGCGAGCACTGGCTTCGCGGTGATGCTCAGAAGCGAAGCGCAGCAGTTCGTCGGTTGAAGAGATAAAAGCATCGCCGGGAATGAAGGCATCACCTGGAAAATAGGCATCACCCGGGAAATAGGCATCACCCGGAAAAATCCGCCCGACGAGACGCTGGAGTTGCCGTGCGCTTACCAGGTCGCCGAGCGCATGGCTACCATCGCGCGCCCGGAGCGAAATACCATTTTCACCAACAATCGCATTCTCCCCATCGAACACGGCAATCATCAACTGAGCAGTCTCTCCATCCGTGCGCTCGTCGAGTCTCATTTGCACCTCTCCGTGTTCCATCAACCATTCGGCGAAGAGGCTTGGAGAAGCGCTGTCATTTTCCAGCGCAGATAGGGCACGTTCACTGAACTGCAGACCGTAGTAGGACTGGGCCTGTGCCAGCGGTGTACTGACCATCACCAAAATCAATAGAGTGCCAACGAGGCGGAGTGAAAATGCGAGTGCGTTCGAGACGCGTGAATGCATAGAGCTACCTTTGGATTGTTCGTGGGGGTAGATATGGCGCACCAGTTGGGGTGGCCGTCTATGTTTGCGGGGAATATCCATCTCACCGGACAAGAGTCCATCGAACTGCGGAATACCATCCTCGGCAGCAACGTGCCGTGTGTGCGACATGGAGGTGACCTTGAGCCACGGGAGCGGTGTGATATTTCTCCTGCCGATGCTCCAGCGTCGCCCCTCGTCTTCGGATCGCTGGGCGATCCTGCGCTCAGGATGGTGCCGTGGTGGCCGTTCCACCGTCCTACACCCCGGTAGCACGGCTGCGCTTATACACCACTTTCTCAGGGCGAACCGCTGTACCGTAGCCTCGCACGCGGGTCGGGCTGCTCATGCGCTCCCACGCAGCGCAGGGGGCGAGGGGATCGTTCTCGGGCCGGCCCCCAGCTACTCAACCCCCGCCTCACGCTCCCGGCTGAGCTCCTCGAGGGTCTGCTCCTGCAATTCTTTGGGCGCGTGCTCTCCGTTTAAGAGCGCGCGCAGATTGCCGGCCAGGAGGTCGGCGGCCAGCAGGTCGGGGATGATCACGTAGATGGCGCCCTTCTCGAGCAACTCGGCGGCCATGGGTAGCTCTCGGGTGCGGACGATCACGTCCACGCTGTCGCTGTACTTTAGGAAGTGGTCGGTGATAGGCTTCGCGTCGGCGGTGGAAATGATGAGTCGCGCCGCGCGCAAGTTGGACACCACCGCCGTCTCAGTTTCCAGCGCATCGCCCAACACGTAGGCATCGCACTCTTCGCGGAGATCGGGCAGTGCCTCCGGGTTGTTTTCGATCACGGCGTACGGCTGGTCGATCTCCTTGCAGAAGTCGACAAGCCGCCGGCCCTGCCGGCCGTAGCCGACGATGACGACGTGGTCGGAAATATCCGCAGGGACGGTGTTCCAGTCGTCCACGTCGTGATACGGCCTGCCGAGCCAGCCGTTCTGGGCCATCATCCGGTAGATCTCATCGTCGAAAATGTGGGTGACCGTCGAGAGGATCATCGAGAGCGCAGCCGCGAGGATAATGGCCTCGAACACCGGCTCGATCAAAAACCCGAGGATGAGCGCTTCGATAGCCACGATGACGCTGAACACCCCGACATGATCGAGTTCAAAACCTGCCAGCGTCGCCGATCGGCGGTCGTACCCGCTGTACACGAGCAATGCTACGGTAACGATCGGCTTTACCACACTTGCCAGAATGACGAGACCGATGGCGATGGCGGCGACGGGGATGAACGGCGCAAGGGCCGCGGCCGGATCGGCGATGACAGCCGTCGGCGCGGGAAGCGTCACGAGCGTGCCAACGGAGGCAAAGAAGAGGCCGACGAAGAACTGCCGGATGGACGTGAGTCCGTTGAACACCTCGGAATAGTCCACGGGGTTACCCCGGATCGCGAGCCCCGCGGCAAAGGCCCCGACGACAATCGAGGTGTCGAGGAGCTCCGCAACGGCGAGGAAGATGATCAAGATGGCCACGATGCTGATGAGCATCGCCTCGTCTGAGCCGTCGGCGAGCTGCTCGATGAAGCCAAACAGGTACCGGTTGATGACGATGGCCGCGACAAAGAGGATCACGCCGTACCCGAGCTGCGTCGCGATGGGGTCGAGCGCGAAGGCGCCGGCACTGACGACCAGCAGCAGTAGCACCGCCAGGAAATCATTCACCGAATCGATCTGGTTGGCGAGGTCATCGTGGACGATTTCGGTTTTCGGCCGCGTAAACAGAATGGTGCCAACAATCGTCGACGAGAGCGCAGCCGCGATACCGACGAAGAGCGCCTGCTCTATCGTTAGCGCCTCATCAAGCCCCACATCGGCGAAGATCGGGAAATCCAGCACGATGCCGATAGCCAACGTGAGGAGGATGCCGAGGGCACCCAGCACGAGCGCCTGCACGATCGCCACGACCTCCGTGTTGGTGACCACCGTGCGAATCTGCTCGGTGTTGATGTTCAGGCTAAAGGTGAACACCAGAAACGCGATGCCCAGCCGGGCCAGCTCCAGCAGCAGTGCCTCATCGATTAGGCCCAGCTGGCCCACGATCAAGCCCGCCACGATAAGCGACGGAACGACTGGCAGCCGCACACTCTTGCCGATCAACAGGAGGGGGCCGGCGACCACAAAGAGGATCGCGATCGCCGTAAGTAGTGCTATTTCAGCCATCGTGCCCCCCATGTCTGACCGCGATGTCGGGGAATAGCTCGCCGCTGCGCAGAAGCTCCAGGTCCGGGCGGATCATTTCGTCGAAGGCCGCACTATCTTCGAAGTAGAGCTCGAGATACTTGATGAACTGGGCAACGCCGAGCTGTGGAACCATAAGTACGTACGCCGCGCCGAGGTCGTACAGTCGCTTTTCCTGCTCGGCTGTGGCAGCCTCAACGAACACCGTGGTCTCGTCCGACGTCTCCCGGAGAAGAATCTCGTTGATCTCCATTTGCCCCGAAGACGAGAATACGAAGTCGGCGTATTTCAGCGCGGCATCCTTGCGAATCTGCGCGTACTGAAAATCGCCAAACAGGGCGTGGTACCCGGCCTCCTCCACGGCTTCCACGTGCGCCACGTTGCGGTCCACGACCACGATATCGTCATACCGCTCCTCCAGAATCCGTAGCGCCCGCCGTGCGATCTCGTCGTAGCCAATCACAACCACGTGGTTACGAAACTCCGTGTCGCCCGGCTGGATGGGGTCGTCGTGCTCCCAGCGCTTGATATACGGCTCCACGAGTTCAAACAGCTGCTGGTTGTACTGCAAGAAGTACACCGAGACGCTCATGGTCATCAGCGCCACAAGGGTGATGAACCCGAGCTCTTCCGGACCGATGAAGGGCGGCTGGCTCTCGGCGGCCGCCACGGCCACCACGATTCCGAACTCACTGACCTGAATCATCCCGATGCTGCCGAGGAACGTCGTCTTCAGGTCGAATCGCTGCCAGTGCAGCAGCCCAAAGAACACGATAAACTTGGCAACCATCAGCACCACAGAGACGACGATGGCCTCCTGCCAGTAGGCAAGCAGGTCGCTCGCCTCAAAGTCGAGTGCCACCGAGACGAAGAAGATCATCACGAACAGGTCCGTCAGCGGATTGACCCGGCCTTGAAGATCCTTGCTGTAGGGCAGCTGGGCGATGGCGAGCCCGGCCAGGAACGCGCCCATCTCCACGGAGAGGTACGCCTCTACCCCAAACGGCGCCAGGATGAAGTCGATCTGGTCGGAGACGAGGACGAACAGGAAAAGCCATGACATGGCGATCAGGAAGAAGAGCGTCCTGTCGTCCGAGATGCGGCGGAAGAGCTGCGGCAGCATAAACCGGGAGGCGCCGATGGCAACGACCGCCGTGACCGTGACGAGGACCATCACGATGCCGAGGGTCGTGGCGATATCTGCAAGGCCTTCGGGTTGCCCGGCGGCGAGCACGGCCAGAATGATAACAACCACGATGTCCTGCGCCAGCAGCACGCCCACGTCGATCTTGCCGTGCAGCGATGTCGCCTCGCCCTTGTCGTTAAGCATCTTGATGACGACCGCCGTGGAGCTGTACATCACCGCCAGCCCGATGATGATCGCCGCTTCAAAGGAAAAGGGCAGCAGGAGCGCAAGGCCAAACCCGATAAGCCCGATGGCCGCCATCTGCGGGATCGATATCTTCACGATGGGCGCGATGAGATGGCGGATCTCGCCAAACCGCATCTTGATGCCCAGCAGGAAGAGGAGAAATGCCAGCCCAAGTTCGGCCATCGTTTCGGTGATGGCACTCGGCTCCACGAGCCCGAAGACCACCGGCCCGATCACCACGCCAGTAAGGATGTAGCCGATGATTGTCGGCTGCCCGAGCCGCACCGCGAGCACCCCCGCGAGGGCTCCCGAGACGAGAATCAAGGCTACCTCATGCGCGAGGCCGACATCTACCATCTGTTACTAAGCCTGTGTGAAGGTTCTCTCGATCATCCCAATGTGAGGGAAATACGATCCGCACCTCAGAGCAGGATTCATTCTTCGATGCGGATGTGAGAGGCGGTGCGCGATCTTGCCGCTCGCTAATGTAATAAACAAAAAGCTCCTCATTTCCCGCTGTGACGACGAGGATAATTCACGCACTGGTGGAGATGCACCAGGGAAGGACTCTACAACGCGCCTTCGAGCAAGCCCTGCACCTTCCACTCGATACGGGGTTCAGTTTTGCCGGGTACGGTATCGTGTCGGCAGCACTCTCAAGCGCAACAATGGATGCCTCTCGTGTCGTATCTTCCCCGTGCCTGACCGTCAATCACGCATCACGCAATGCCCGAATCCAGCCAGAAAGACACATCGCAACTCGTCGAGCGCGCGGAAGCTATCGCCCGTTCGGCGCATGCAATTATCGGCAAGGTGCGGCGCATGGCGCTGTACGCCGCCCTTTCGGCTGTCTGGCTCTGGCTGGTGCTGTTCGGGCTTACCGGCGTGCTTGAGTATACGCTCGTAGCCTTCACATCGGTACTGATTGGAGGCGCGATGCTGTTGCCATCCGCGGTGCTCTACCTGCTTACACTGGGCCTCAATGAGGTGATGCGACTGCCCGAGCGGGTGGCTACCATGGCGGTTAGCGGTCAGCAGCAGGTCAAGGAGACCGTACAGCTCGCTGCCGGTGAAACCGAAGTGCAGCGCTGGTGGCGTGTCGGAAAGGTTGTGCGCAAGCTGTGGAAGATGCGCGGACTCATCCTTGATTACAAGGCCGTACTTGTGCGCTACGCCGCCGCTATTCGGCTCTTCACGCTCCCCGGGCTTGTCGTTTTGCTGCTGGCGCTCGGACTCAGTTTACTTCAGATTTTGGCTGCTTTGGTGTCGATACCCCTGGTAGCGCTGGTACTCCTGCTCTTCTGACTCATCTGGGGGTTGCGCCAATTCGCTGCTGTATATTGCGCTTTTCTGATCGTATACTTTTGTAGGAGTCGGACTAACGTGTTTCCTACTCTTTGGTGTGAAGCCCGAGACTTGAAAAGTCGTACCCCACCCGGAATTGTTGATACCGCCATGCATTCTGACACCGGCGTTTCGAAAACGGAGCTCTACGAGCAACTCGAGAAACTACGGAAGGAGAATGCCTCACTCAGGCGCCACCTTGAGTTGAGCCGGGCTTCGGCTGACCCGGCCCGGTCCGGTCGCTCTCAGCAAGACCCTGCGGAGGCGCTGGCTCAGTCACGCCTGGTGCTCCGGCGCATCGGGCGCATAGCAAGGGTTGGTGCCTGGGAAATGAGCATCGATCAGTCGCATCATGAATGGACAGAGCAGATATTCCGCATCCATGATCTGGTGCCCGGCCAAGATCCTCAGCCTACGGCAGAGGAGGCGCTGCAGTACTATCCGCCGGAGGCGCGGGAAAAACTCATAACAGAGACTGAAAAAGCGATCGACCAGCAGGACAGCTTTGATCTGGAGTTGCCTCTTGTAACCGCATCGGGTCGAAAGATCTGGGTTCGCACGCAGGGGGAAGTTATCTATGATGGCGAGGACCCTGTGAGTCTGCACGGGACGATGCAGGATATCACCGCCCGACGGGAAGCTGAGGAGGAGCTCGCCCGGCAGGAGGAACTGCTTCGGTCCATCAACGCCCACCTTTCCGAGGGTGTGTACCGTAGCCGGCCCGCTTCTGGCCTGGAGTACGTCAATCAGGCGTTTGTGCGCATGTTCGGATATGACTCGAAGGAGGACCTTTTTGCCTCGGAGTCCGCCGCGCTCTATGCCGATGATGATGCCCGGAGGGAGCTGCTTGAGCGGGAGCGCAAAGAGGACCAGCTGTCCGGGATGGAGGTAAAGCTGCGTCGCAAAGATGGCAGTACGTTCTGGGCCCTGGTAAGCAGTACCGTGGTGCGTGGCGATGATGGCAGCCTGAAG
>SLED01000019.1 GCA_007124945.1 Salinibacteraceae bacterium
AGAAAGATAATCTGACCACCGTGCTCCTTCACCTGTATGCTGTAGTTCTGAACGCGCTCGAGCCGTCCGGCGAGCTCATTTAGCTCATGGTAGTGCGTGGCGAAGAGCGTGCGGGCAGCGACTTCCGGTGTTTCGTGCAGGTATTCGACGAGCGACCACGCTATGGAAAGACCATCAAACGTGCTCGTCCCACGCCCCACCTCATCCAGCAGAATGAGCGAGTCGGGGCTGGCATTGTTTAGAATATTGGCTGCCTCATTCATCTCAACCAGGAACGTGCTCTCACCCGCGGCAAGGTTATCAGAAGCACCTACACGCGTAAAGATGCGGTCCACAACCCCGATGCGAGCCTCGTTAGCCGGGACAAAAGAGCCTACCTGCGCAAGCAACACAAGCAAACCCGTCTGGCGAAGGACCACGCTCTTACCCGCCATGTTGGGTCCGGTGATGACGAGAATCTGTTCATCATCCGGAGTGAGTTGAATATCGTTTGGGATGAACGGCTCTCCCGGAGGAAGCGTCTCTTCCACCACCGGATGCCGCCCCGCTTTGATGTTGATACGCCTGTCGCTGGCAACTTCCGGACGCACGTAGTTATTGCGCTCTGCGACGCTTGCAAGCGAAGCGAACACATCGAGCATGGCGATTAACGCAGCGTTGCGCTGCAGCCCTTCGGTTTCTTCAGCAACGGACATCCGAAGTTCGTTGAAGAGCTCCTGCTCCAGATGCTCGATCTTCTCCTGCGCGGTGAGGATCTTCTCCTCGTACTCCTTCAACTCCGGCGTGATGTACCGCTCCGAGTTCACGAGCGTTTGCTTGCGGATATAGTTCTCCGGCACCTTCTCCTTGTGCGTGTTCGTCACCTCCAGATAGTAGCCGAAGACCTTGTTGAACCCCACTTTCAACGAGTCGATGCCGGTCCGCTTCGCCTCGGATTTCTGCATGTTCTCCACCCAGTCCTTCGCGTTTTGGGAGAGGTTGCGCAGTTCGTCAAGATCGTCGTTGTAACCGGAGCGGATCAACCCGCCGTCTCCGATTGAAGCCGGCGGGTCGTCAACCAGTGCCTCCTGAATATGCGAAACCACCGGCCTGCACAGCGTCAGCGCTCCGGCAATATCTACCAGTGCGGCTGTCTCCTCGCCCTCAAGTGTAGCTTTAAGTGATGGGATCTGCTTCAACGAAAGCTTCAGATGAACGAGGTCCCTCGGTTTGGCGCGATTGGTGGCTACTTTCGCGGCCAGCCGTTCGAGGTCTCCGATCTCCTTCAGCTCCGCACGTAGCGCCTCTCGCCGATTCGGCTGATTCACCAGCGCTGCAACAGCGTTCAGGCGTCGTTCTATTGCCTCTACATTGCGAAGAGGGCGGAGCAGCCAGGAGCGAAGCAACCGGCCGCCCATCGGCGTCAGCGTGTCGTCCAGAATCTCTACGAGCGTTCCTTCACGCCCACCCTGCATAGACGAAACGAGCTCCAGATTCCGCTTGGTTGAGGCATCCAGCACCATGTATTCTTCCCGTTCGTGGCGCTGGATACGGCGCACGTGCGGCAGATTGCCCTGCTGTGTTTCACCCAGATAGTGTAGCGCAGCGCCGGCCGCAACGATCCCCACATCCAGATTGTCGACCCCAAAACCCTTCAGCGAATGCGTCTCAAAATGACGTAGAAGCGTTTCGTAGGCGAAATCATATCCGAAGACCCAATCCTCCTGCGGTGTAACTACGAACGATGGATCGGTGTAGTCGCGCAGCCGGTCTCGCTGCCGCTTGTCAATGATAACTTCCGAGGGGCTGACCGTCTGCAGCAGATCGTCGAGATGTTCGGCTGCCACCTCTGTAACGAAGAACTCTCCGGTAGAGACATCTATGAAGGAGAACCCTACCTTCGCGTCGCTCCCATTCCCCTCCCAGTGAATGGCCGCCAGGTAGTTGGATTGTTTTGGATTTAGCAGTTCGTCACTGAACGACACGCCGGGGGTTACTACCTCAACAACCCCCCGTTTGACCACCTTCTTGGCGTATTTCGCGTCCTCCAGTTGCTCGCAGATCGCAACGCGCTTGCCAGCACGAATGAGCTTGGGCAGGTAATTGTCGAGGGCATGGTGGGGAATGCCGGCCATCGGGACGTCCTTGGCGGCACCGTTGGACCGCTTCGTGAGGGTAATGCCCAGGATCTTGCTGATGGTTTCGGCATCATCCTCAAACGCCTCATAAAAATCGCCCATGCGAAACAGGAGAATCGCCTGAGGATGGCGATCCTTAATCTTGTAGTACTGCCGCATGAGTGGCGTCTGGCCGCGCTTCTTCTTTCCCATAAAGTACGTTTACTGCTCGCAAAGCTGGCTGATTATGACACGATACGGACCCGCAGTGTACACGTGCAGTAGCACTGTCAGGCGCATACTACGTACGGTTATGAGCAATCATAGACTCAACATACGAGGTAAGCTTTCGCCTGTAAAGCGTACCCGATCAATCTCTGGCTGATTCGTAGTTTAGAAGATGCGCGCAAGCGCCACGCCTACGCCAAAGCCAGGCTCGTCGAGTCGCAGAGCAACGTCAACACGTACGACGGTAAGTAAGCCGCTGAGTGAAGCTCCCACCTCGTGATGAAACCCGTCGGAGGCCCGCGCTGCACGAATTTCGTCGGCGCCATCAGCCGGCCAAGCCCGCCCGTGTCCACCAAAGAGGATCACCTGCCAGTTCCGTTCTGCAGGCCAGTCGAAGCCCATCGCGCGAAAGGGTGCCGTCCGGAAGTTGTGTTCGTAGTGTACCGCCACGTGCTCTGCCCCCACATAGGGCAAGCCCCGCTGTGTTCGGAGAGAGCCAAAGGGCGAATAAAAGCCCAGCGTGCCATCTACCAGACCGTCGCGCTGCGGGGGCAGTGTGCCCGCATACGTGGCACCGGTGATGCGAAAGTCGAGGCTCTGCGAACGAAGCGCTTCGCGCTCAAAGGTAGGAATCCGGCCGTGTATGTCCGCCGAGAATCGCGTGTAAGACGCTCCATCCCCGGGTCTGTCGAAAAATCCATGTTCGACTGACAGCTGCGCCTCACGCTGGCCGAACAACCCGCGGGGCCGGAAGTCCTCTTCACCAAGCCGGAGCACTCCGCGAAATGAAACCAGCGACCCCTCCGAGACGCTGGGGTTCGTACGGAGATCATCGCGAGTGCTCAGGATATCATACCCTGTGACGGCGTCGAGTGATGATGCATCTTCATAGATGGCCTCCACCCCGAGCCGCCCATCCCATGGAAGCCCGGTGTAGGCCACTTCGCCATGCCATTGTTCGGCCCTGAAGTAGTCAAAGTAATCGTCGCCGCCAAAAGTGTAGCTTAGCGAGTTGAGAAACGGCCCGTACAACCGCGACTGATACTGCTCGTGGATGCGCGCCCGATGTCCGGCTGTTATCATCCATGGTTGATTTTCGTCCGCGAGCAAGCGCGCACGAAGCTGATAAGTCCACCTGTCACTGCCCTCCTGCCCGCTACTGAAGCCACCGCCGACTCTCAACTGCAGGCGTTCGTAGAACGTGGCATCCAGCTCGACCCCTCCATGAAATGCTTCAACCCGATTGTACCACAGCTCAGGGCGGCCGTCGAACGTAAGCTGGGGACGGTCCACAATCCGTTGTTCTGATTGCTGCGCCACCATCTGCATCAGTCCGAGTACGGAACGCTCTCCCTCGCCGCGCGGGGCGATGGTGGGAGTATCCTGAGCCGCAAGCACGCCAGCCGATGCGACAAACAGAAACAGGATGAGTACGGGTAACCGGACGATGGGACTGCGCGGGGCTTGGTCGAAATCAGTCGTTGAAAAGCGCTCCTGTAACGGAGCGATTCAGACGAGGTTACATGCCGCCTGGTTGCACGAAGTGAGGACGGCTTCTACGCGCGCAGAATGGACCAAGCTCAGCACAAGCTGGTTCAAGTTCACGCGCACTTAACGAGCCGCTTCTTCCGATGGGTGCTCCCGGCATATTTGACAGTGAGGATATTCTCCGGCTAACGCGCCAGCGCGCGGCGCGCGCTGCTGGTTATGCGGCCGGCATGGTCGGGCTTTCGGGATTAACGCTTGCTCTCGGATCCCTCGGGGCGCTTTCCATGACCGTGGTGCTTCTCGTTCTTACCGTCGGCTGGCTGCTCACCGGAGGCTGGGTGGCGCGGCGCCTCCATGCATTGCGTAGTGTCGCCTGGTGCGTACGCCTCACGCCCGAGCATGTCGCCGGCACAGACTATGTTCGCAAAACCACTACCCTTTCCTGGAAAGCCGTGGGCTACGTTAACCTTACTGATGATGCGCTGACGATTGCCGGCCCGCGGCTAACGACGCTTCAAGTTCCTTCGTTTATGCCCGGTTTTGAGCGGCTAAGCCGCACCGTCATTGACCAGGCATTACGGAATGGTGCCCGCCTCTATCTTGATGGTACACCGCTGGACCAAGCGCCGTTGCATGGGGTTACTGCAGTGCTCGACCCTTCGCCACAAGCGTCGGACGACTCCTGAATTTCCCTGCACGCGCTTCACTTCTGAATGGCCATTCTCTTTCTTTTTCTGGATGGCGTAGGCATCGGAAAGCCAGGCGCTGCGAATCCTCTTGACGCCTCCTGGCCCGCAATCGAACAGCTTGCTGGTGGGCAGAGACTGACCGAACCACTCAGCTACATTCTTGACGAGCATCACACCGTCCGTGCAATTGACGCCACACTTGGCGTTGACGGACTGCCTCAGAGTGGGACCGGTCAGACCGCATTGCTATGCGGTATCAACGCGCCACGTATCGCAGGACGCCATTACGGACCGTATCCACACTCGAAGACACGGACGCAGTTAACTCGGAAAAACATCTTCTCCCGTATCTTGCGTGTGCTCAACGGCACCGATGAGCCAGTGGCGTTTGCAAATGCGTACCCTGATCGCTTCTTCTCCTTCGCAAAGAGACGCGATCGCTGGACGGTCACCACGCGCTGCTGTCTCGATGCAGGCGTCCGTATCCGAGGGGAAGCTGATGCGCGAAACGGCAGCGCACTGACAGCCGACCTTACAGGCGAAGCGTGGCACGACAAACTAAACATTGATGTAGGCCGCATTACGCCAGAGAAGGCCGGGAAAAGGCTGGCGGCCATTTCCCGGCAACATGCATTTACCCTGTTCGAGTACTTCCACACTGACAAGGCCGGACACTCGCGCGACCACGATCGTGCCCGTAACGTGCTGGTCGATATCGACGCCTTTGTTGGGGCGCTCCTTGAGGAACTCGATCCACTCAGCGATTTGCTGTTGCTTTGCAGCGATCATGGCAATCTGGAGGATCTCGAGATAAAAACACACACACGCAACCCCGTACCCCTGATTGCTCTCGGGGCTAAAGCTGATCTCTTTCACGATGTTACAGATCTAACAGGCGTGACCCCGGCAATCGAAAAAGCAGCGGTAGCACTCAGCAACCGGGCGATCTCTTCTGCCTCCTGAGCCCGGGCACGTTGTGCTTAATCGATCCGGTGCCAAACTTCCTCAATGAAGAGGTTCTCACCCACATTCCCCGAGTGATACCAAACAGAATCACCCTCTATCTCGATATCAAACGTCAATACCTGATCGAGAGCTTGTGGGTCGATGTGGTATTCGACGATTTCGGTATACGTCTCGCCGTCAAACTCATAGCGGCCACCACCAGCGAAGGGCCCTTCTTCCCCCTGCCGGCCAAAGGCAAAGTGGCCGGCGGTCAGGATCTTCACCATGGTCTGGTCAAGCCCCATTGAGGTATCCGGAGTTGTATACGTGGCTTCCCGCAATTCCCACGCACCCTCCAGCGGTCCTCGATTGTCAGCGGGCTCGCATCCGAGGATCAAAAATACGCCTGTCAACACAGCACAAAATAGCACGCGCATCCACATAACCATGCCTCCTGAGGTCTTAGTGTCAATTTCGCGTAAAGATATGGTACGAAATACGAAGGTCAGATGAAAGGTGCGGGCACCGGTCCGCCCTTTCCCACCTGAGAAGCTGCACCGCTATTTTCTCAAAAGCCACTTGTCTGGATCTACCTCCACCGACGATCCGGTAGGAATCTCGATACTACCGCGACCATTTTCCATCGCAACGCGGTGCTCGTCACCGTTAATGTGGACGGGTACGGGCACGTCAAAATCGTCTACCGGCGACTCCCACAAGAGGTGAAGCTGATCCTCCCGCTCTTCGGTGGACAGGCGTGGAAGCTCCTCCTGGCGCAGGTAGACCTCAAAGAAGGCAGACAGATCTTCTCCCAAAAGCTCGTTCACCAGCGTTAGAAAATCATCGGTCGTTGCAAATCGGATCTGGCTACCGTCTGTCGCTTCCCGATGAGCTTCGGACGGATACGCAAACTGCCGGAGCGCTTCAAAGAAGTCGTCATCACCGATGGTCCAACGCAAGGTGTGTAGAATCCACGATCCCTTGTAGTAGAGGTCGTGGTTCGACGTGCCGCCCGGGTGATCCAGGAAATAAATATCGTTAGTACTGTGCGTGGTGCGTGGTGCCACAGGCAACACATTGCTGATCTGATCCCGGTACCCCTGTAGCTCCTGCCGGTAGGCCTCCTCGCCTGCCACGTACTCGGTGTACAGCGCCTGCATGTATGTGCAGAAGCTCTCGTGAATCCAGAAGTCGCGCCAGTCGGAGGCAGAGACCAGATTCCCCCACCATTCGTGACCAAGTTCGTGGTGATGTATCCAATCGAACCCGAACTCGTTGTCCTCGAAGTCGTCGCCGTATGCGATGATGGTCTGATGCTCCATGCCGAGGTGCGGCGTGTAGGCGATGCCGTACTTCTCTGTACGAAATGGGTATGGACCGAGCATCTCCTCAAAAAACTCCAGATGCTCCTTGGCCTGTCCCAGCAACCGCTCAGATTCCTCCACCACCTCAGGTAAGGTGTAGAAGTAGAGCGGCATTTTCGTACCGTCAATACTCGTGTACTCAGCCTCCAGCACCTCGTACGGCGCGATGTTGAGTGCTACATTGTACGTATGCAATGGATGCCGCGTGAACCAGTCAAATGTGGTGGTGCCGCCCTGTGTCTCCTCCCCTTCGAGCACGCCGTTGGAGGCTACCACCAGTCCTTCGGGGACGGCTACCGAGATCGCGACGGAGTCAGGTTTATCCGAAGGGTGATCTTTGACTGGCCACCAGAGGTCGGCCCCGTTGGTTTGCACTGAGGTTGCGATCCAGGGATCACCTTCGGGGGTCTCGTCCCAGGTAAACCCACCATCCCACGGTGGATTCGGCGCAACCCGTGGCTGCCCCTCATAGGCAACACGCACGACCAGAGAATCGCCCGGCTGCTTCATCCGATCGAATTTCGCCCACAACTGGCCGTGACGTCGCTCGAACCTGACGTCCGACCACGTGTCATCCGAGCGCATTTCGATTGAGAACACACTGAACGTGGTGTCGAGGTCCAGCACAAACCACTCCAGCGGGTGATGGATGGCGGCATGAACCTCCACTGCGCCGTCAATGGCCTGCTCATCGGGGTCCACCGATATATCGAGCGCATAATGATGGACGTTGTACCCGGCTTGCTCCGGCTGCAAAAGGCCGCCGGAGTCGGTAATGGCCCGCGGCGGGTCGTCCTCCGGGCTGTTGTTGCCCGCACATCCGAAGAGCAACAGGCAGGCGAACAGAACTGATGCAACTGGCGAGAGCAGACGATGCATAAGCGACGTGATTCTGCGGAGGTTACCGATACCGTACAGTAAAGCTTCTCCCGCGAGAAATCCAGCCGAGCGCCTCAGCGGCGACCTATTCAGAAACGTGCTATTCCCAGAAGCAGCGTGCATGCGGTCGATCGAGGAGCGGAATGGGCAGAGATGCCGACACGATACAACGCAGAGATGAGCTGCGCTGTGCTGTGCTGTAAGAGTGTCACCCGCTGCCAGAATATTGTAATGCTCGGTTACTCCCACGGCCCGCCGGGAGACCAGTGGTGTGCAACCGATTCCCCGGAGCGCAGCGCGTCCAAGAGCGGAAGCAGAAAGGCACCTACTGCTCGCACAATGTCCACCAAGCTTATGTCCCTGTGCTCCTCACGCACGTTCCTCAGGAAAGCATTCCACTGCTGCTGTTTCTGCGTATCACTCGCAAAACGCTCTGAAAGTCCAAGCGGACGCTGTTCCGGGACCATGAAGCCTCTACGCTCAAAGGTGGCCGATATCGCCTCGGAAAGCAAAGCGCCTTCGAAGGCAAAATGCTGGCAGAGATACCAGATGTCATAGTAGTCCTTTATGCGGCTGTTCGCCATGCCCAGGAGGACGATGCTGTGAAGCTTTTCCGCAACCACCGATTCTCTCGGATAGGCGCGAATCAAAGGAGCTGGAAAACCCAGTAGCGATGGAAAGGTAGTCTCAAGCGGCTTCGGAGTCACGACATCGCCGAATCCAACGTCCACCTGAAGCGGCAGGCGAGCCGTGTCAACATGTGCTGTCAGCTTAGCTCGCACCCCGTCGTATTCCGCCTGATCACGAATCGAACGAATGGCGACGCTCTCTGCATCGAAAACCACGCCATCGTCAACTACATCGACTTTGCATATATCCCTGAACACCTCGGCGAGCACCTCAATCCGTGGCGTGCCAAAGCCCAGGAGATCCAAGTCGCGCGTCATCCGGTGCGATTCGCCGTGCCAGACTACAAAGGCGTAG
>SLED01000300.1 GCA_007124945.1 Salinibacteraceae bacterium
AAGACAGCTGCGCGATAAGCCGGAGCAAAGGCGGCGCCTCCCACTCCAAAGCGATTGTTTACGCACTACCAATTTTAGATTATCATGGCAAAGATCAAAGACCCACGGCGTGCCCGGCGTGCCCGCGTAAAGCGCGGTATCCGGAAAAAGGTGTTCGGCACACCGGTACGGCCTCGACTTACGGTCTACCGCTCGAACAAGCACATGTACGCTCAGCTGATTGACGACACGCGGGGCCACACAGTGGCGTCGATGTCAACGTTACAGGCTGACGTAGAGGGCGACGAGCTGATGGATAAAAGCTTTAGCGTTGGTAAGCGCCTGGCTGAAGCGGCGGTGGAGGAGGGCTTTGAAAAAGCCGTATTTGATCGGAACGGATATCATTACCACGGCCTGATCAAGGCAGTGGCCGAAGGTGCCCGCGACGGCGGACTTGACCTTTAACTTTTTTGGCTGCCTGCTGGTAGCCTCACTTTTGTAACGACACGTACACGCGCACCATTATGGCTCGACGAAAAGGAAAACGACGTCGCTCTGGCGGCGGAGATCGCCAAGACTGGAATGAACGCCTGGTTACCGTTAATCGGGTATCGAAGGTAGTGAAGGGTGGTCGTCGCTTCTCGTTCAACGCCGTTGTCGTTGTTGGCGACGGGAATGGACAGGTTGGCGCTGGCCTCGGGAAGGCGAACGAGGTTGCCGACGCAATCCAGAAAGGCAACGACGATGCTCGCAAAAACCTGATCACCGTTCCGATTACGAAGACGGGCACGATCCCGCACGAAGTGATCGGCCGTCAGGATTCGGGCGAAGTGTTGCTGAAGCCAGCGGCGCCCGGTACCGGTGTGATTGCCGGCGGTGGTGTTCGCGCGGTCCTTGAATGTGCCGGCCTCACCGACGTGCTCTCGAAGTCTACCGGTTCGAGTAATCCGCATAACCAGGTCGCTGCTACGATCCATGCGCTGGATCTACTCGAGGATCCGGTTGAGGTAGCCCGACGGCGTGGTGTGCCACTCCGCAAGGTTTTCGAAGGGTAATTTACCAACAGTTTCGACTCGCCCCAGCTTTACGTATTATGGCCAAGCTCAAAATCACACAGCGACGCGGGCTCATCAAAAAGCCGGTCCGTCAACGTAAGATCGTCAGGGCCCTTGGCCTTCGCGGTCGCCACGACAGCGTTGTGCTCGACGACACGCCGCAGATCCGCGGCATGGTTCAGCGAGTGCTTCATCTCGTTACCGTCGAAGAGCTCGATTAGCTTTTGCGATCTATTTGACACTCACGCTTAATTCAGGACGCCAGCAGGCGCCTGCTTTTCCGACCCAACCTGATTTACCATGGACTTAAGTAATCTGAAACCCGCCAAGGGATCGACGAAGAAAAATCGCCGCCTCGGACGAGGTGTTGGCTCGGGTACGGGTGGTCACAGCTCTACCAAAGGTACGAAGGGTCAGCTCAGCCGGTCCGGCGCCAGTATTCCAGCCGGGTTCGAGGGAGGCCAGATGCCGCTGCAGCGTCGCCTGCCCAAGTTCGGCTTTACTAACAAGTTCGGTACCACGTATCGCGTGGTGAACGTTGGTCGGCTCGCAGAGCTGGTGGCCGACGGTCGTCTTTCGACAGAGACGCAGATCACTGTTGAGACGTTCGTTGAGATTGGTGCCGCACAGAAGTCGGATAAGATCAAAATCCTTGGGGATGGCTCCCTTGACGTAGCGCTCGACATCGCCGTGCACGCCTTTAGCGGCTCCGCCAAGAAGAAGATAGAAGAGGCTGGCGGTTCAACCACTGTGATCGACTAATAAGATGCCGACCAGGCTCATTCATCTGTAGAAGCTGTTACTATGGCTGGTTTCGTTGAAAACCTTCGCAACATCTGGATGATCGAGGAGCTGCGGAAACGCATCCTCTATACCCTCGGCATCCTCATTATCTACCGGATTGGTGCGTATGTAACGTTGCCCGGTGTCGATGCCGCCGCACTCGCGGCTGTCACCGAACAGGGCTCCCCCACGGACCTCTTTGGCTTTTTCGATCTCTTTGTCGGTGGTGCATTTAGCGCAGCCGGCATTTTTGCGTTGGGGATCATGCCCTACATTACGGCAGCCATTATTATTCAGCTGCTCGGGGCGGTTGTGCCGTACTTCCAGAAGCTCCAGCGCGAGGGCGAGGAAGGGAGACGCAAGATTACACAGCTCACGCGGTACGGTACGGTTGGAATTACAGCACTGCAGTCGATTGGCTACGCCATCTACCTTCGTCACGGGCCAACCGGGGACGCGATCGTTATCGACCCGACGTTCTTCATGGTCACGACGGTGATTGTGCTGACGGCTGGTACTACGTTTGTTATGTGGCTCGGCGAACGCATTACAGAGAACGGTATCGGTAACGGTATCTCGCTGATCATTACGATCGGGATTATTGCGTTCCTCCCACAGGCCTTTATCAACGAGTTTAGCCTGCGTGTGACCGGGGAGGGAGGTAACCTCTTCCTCTTCCTTGGCGAGCTTGGTATCCTGCTACTCGTCACCGGTTTTGTTGTACTGATGACGCAGGGCACGCGCCGGATCCCGGTGCAGTACGCCAAGCGCGTGGTAGGCCGGAAGGTGTACGGAGGCACCACGCAGTACCTGCCAATACGCGTGAACGCGGCGGGTGTGATGCCGATTATCTTCGCGCAGTCCATCATGTTTGTGCCGGCCACCGTGGCATCATTCTTCCCGGAGAGCGCCCTCATGCAGAATATGGGGCAGTGGTTCTCAGACTTCACCGGATGGGGCTATTCCTTCGTATTCTTCTTCGTCTGCATGTTCTTCACCTACTTCTACACCGCTATAACGGTGAACCCGAAGGACATGGCGGACACAATGAAGCGTCAGGGTGGATTTATTCCCGGCATCCGACCCGGCAAGCAGACGCAAGAGTTTATCGATAATGTGCTCACGCGCATTACGCTTCCCGGCTCTATCTTTGTAAGCTTCGTGGCTATCATGCCGGCTATTGCTGTTCAGTTTGGTATCACCGATACCATCCAGTTCGCGCAGTTCTTCGGCGGAACGAGCCTGTTGATCATTGTGCAGGTAACCCTCGATACGCTGCAGCAGGTAGAGAGTCACCTGCTCATGCGTCACTACGATGGCTTCATGAAGAGCGGCCGCGTACGTGGTCGACGTGTGTAACGCCCCAGAGAGCTCCCGTATGTTTTTTCGTCCCATGGTTCATCTGAAAAGCGCACGCGAAATAGAAAAGCTACGTGCGAGCGCAGATCTGGTGGGTCGTACACTGGCTGAAGTTGCGCGGCACATTCAGCCCGGCGTAACGACGGCAGCTTTGGATGAGGTGGCAGAGACCTTTATCCGTGATCATGGTGCCACCCCCGCGTTCAAAGGGCATCGTGCGGGCGACAATGTTTTTCCGGCTTCGCTTTGCGTCTCCGTTGATGATGCTGTTGTCCACGGGATTCCCGGAGATGAGGAGCTGCGAGAAGGGCAGCTTCTCTCTATCGACTGCGGCGTTGTGCTCAATGGTTTCATTGGAGACAGCGCCTATACCTTTCCCGTAGGTGAGATTTCAGACGAGGCGCAGGAGCTGTGCCTGGTTACGTACGAAAGTTTACTCGCAGGTATTGAGCAAGCACGCCCTGGGAATCGTGTCGGGGATATCGGCCATGCGGTTTCGCAACGATGTGCCGGCTACGGAGTCGTCCGCGAACTATGTGGTCACGGCGTTGGACGTGAGCTGTGGGAGGAACCTCAGGTACCAAACTACGGCAAACCCGGCCGCGGTCGTAAACTTAAGCGGGGGCTTACCATTTGTATAGAACCCATGGTGAACATCGGCACCGCAGACGTTACAACAGATGCCGATGGTTGGACGGTGCGAACAGCCGATGGAAGTCTGTCGGCACATTACGAGCATATGGTGGCCGTGCAAAAGGATGGCCCCGAAACGCTCAGCACCTTCGCCTACATTGAAGAGGTCATCGACGCTCCTTATCACAAAGCCCAAGTTACTAATGGCTAAAGAGAAAGCCATTGAGCAAGATGGAGAGGTGCTGGAAGCCCTCCCCAACGCGCAGTTCCGCGTGAAGCTGGAGAACGGCCACGAAATCCTTGGCCTGCTCTCCGGAAAGATGCGGATGCACTACATCAAAATTTTACCTGGAGATCGTGTGAAGGTGGAGCTATCCCCCTATGATCTCTCTAAAGGGCGCATCGTGTACCGCTACAAGTAGGCTCCTTGCCGAACATGCGTACTGTCGTTGTGTTATAAGCAGGCTCGACACGATACT
The DNA here is from genome assembly GCA_007124945.1 of Salinibacteraceae bacterium. Lineage (GTDB taxonomy): Bacteria > Bacteroidota > Rhodothermia > Rhodothermales > Salinibacteraceae > Tc-Br11-B2g6-7. Next base: position 4,289 of record SLED01000300.1, read on the forward strand.
GTCGAACTGCCATCTGGCAGACCCGCGTTTGTACTTTTTGAATCGACAAACCTCAGTCCCATGAAGGTTCGTTCCAGCGTAAAGAAGCGTAGCCCGGACGACAAGATCGTTCGTCGTCACGGCAAGATTTACATCATCAATAAGAAAAACCCTAAGCACAAGCAGCGCCAGGGTTAATAAACCGCAGCTTCCGGCCAAACAGCGTCGCGGGTACTCTGCGCGCTTGGAGCCGGTGGCCAGCATAGACGAAACGGAATTATGCCACGTATTTCAGGCACAGACGTCCCCAACGACAAGCGAAGCGAGGTAGCGCTTACCGTGATTTACGGTATCGGTCGCTCCCGAGCCCGTGAGATTCTCGACCGTGCCGAGCTGGATTACAGCTCGCGCCCGCAGGAGTGGTCCGACGAAGAAACGCGCCGCGTACGTCGCCTCATCGAGGAAGACTACCGCGTGGAGGGCCAGCTCCGTTCGGAGGTGCAGTCGAACATCAAGCGACTGATGGACATCGGTTGCTACCGTGGTGTCCGGCATCGTAAAGGCCTACCCGTACGCGGCCAGCGGACGCAAACGAATGCTCGTACGCGCAAAGGCCGTAAGAAAACGGTTGCCGGTAAGAAGGCAGCACCGAAGAAATAATCGTATCCGTTTAGAAAGGAGTTATCATGGCGAAACGACAGAGAAAAGGCGGTCGCGGTCGTACCGTTCGCAAGAAGAACGTAGTTGTAGAGGCAAACGGCCGTGCACATATTAAGGCCTCCTTCAACAATGTTACCATCACGCTTACCGATCAGTACGGTAACTGTATTTCCTGGTCGAGTGCCGGGAAGGAAGGGTTCAAGGGGAGCCGCAAGAGTACCCCGTATGCTGCTCAGGTAGCAGCAAGCTCCGCGGCACAGGAGGCCTATGATCTCGGCCTTCGTCGGGTAGATGTATTTGTGAAGGGCCCTGGCTCTGGACGTGAATCGGCTATCCGGGCACTTGATGCTGCCGGCCTTGAGGTTGCGAGCATTCGCGACGTCACTCCGATCCCGCATAACGGTTGCCGGCCACCGAAGCGCCGCCGCGTGTAACTAACTCCGTTTTTGTGCTGGTGCTTCCTGTTGGGGAGTAGCCAGCATGCTGACTATCTAAAATCTACAAATCTTTAGTTGATAGATGGCTCGATATAGAGGCCCCAAACAAAAGATAGCTCGCCGTTTTAAGGAGCCGATTTTCGGCCCCAGTAAAGCGCTTGAGCGCAAACCGTACCCGCCCGGTCAGCATGGCCGTGGTCGCCGCCGCCGTGATAGCGAATACGCTGTACAGCTTAAGGAGAAGCAGAAGGCGAAGTACACGTACGGTTTGCTCGAGAAGCAATTCCGTACGCTGTTCGAGAAAGTGGCTCGCAAGAAGGGTAAGACGGGTGAAAACCTGCTTATCGCACTGGAGTCGCGCCTCGACAATACGGTTTTCCGGCTTGGTTTCGCCAGTACACGCCGTCAAGCTCGGCAGTTTGTTACGCACGGGCATGTGATGGTCAACGACCAGATTGTGGACATTCCGTCGTATCAGTTGCGTCCGGGAGACGTCGTCGGCATGCGTCCGAAGAGTCGTCGTCTTGAGGTTGTACAGGATAATGTCGGCCGCAACCGGCGCACCTTTGCCTGGCTGGAAGTGGATAGGCAGGCAGTGAAAGGGAAGTTTTTGGATTACCCCGATCGGGAAGACATTCCTGAGAATATCCGGGAGCAGCTAATTGTTGAGCTGTACTCCAAGTAATACTGGAGCCCGGGCGGTCATCACGCCGCCGGGATGTGCGATTGGGATTTGCAAACGATATCAAAGAATTACTGGGCAGCTATGAGCACTTTTGGAATTCAGATGCCGGAAAGCGTACAGGTCGAAGAAACGACCGAAAAGGAGGGGCGCTTCGTCATCCAGCCGCTGGAGCGTGGATATGGTGTAACGATCGGGAATGCGCTTCGCCGCGTGCTCCTTTCATCGCTACAGGGTGTCGCCATCACAGCGATTAAGATCGACGGCGTACAGCACGAGTTTGCGACGATCGACGGAGTCTCGGAGGATGTGGCTGATATCATCCTGAACCTCAAAGGTGTGCGCTTTCAAACGGAGGAGACTGTTGACAGCAACATCCACCTGAACCTTGAAGGGCCGGGTGAGTGGACCGCCGCCGACATTGCAGAGGCTTCGGCTAACTACGATGTGCTCAACCCGGACCATCACATTGCCGATCTGGCTGATGATGCAGCGTTCTCCGTTGAGTTACGTATGGGGCGCGGCCGAGGGTACATTCCTTCAGAGGAGAATAAGCTGGAGGATGATCCCATTGGTGTCATCGCGATCGACTCGATCTTCACGCCCATCCGCAACGTCAGCTATAACGTGAAGCCGATGCGTGTCGGTGAAAAGATTGACTATGAGCGGCTGGTGATTAACGTTAGCACGGACGGTTCTATCGTTCCAGAGGATGCGCTTGCCCAGGCAGCCTCAATCATGCGTGACCACGTTAGCCTGTTCATCAAGATGGATAGCGAGCCTGAGCCCGTTGAAGAGGAGCAGGAGGTTGATGCCGAAGTGCAGCGCATCAGAGAGCTGCTCTCGCAGTCGGTTGATGAACTCGATCTTTCGGTGCGCGCTCACAACTGCCTCAAGGCCGCCAACATTAAAACCATCGGTGACCTTGTGCGCCGCGAAGAAAACGAGATGCTGAAATTCCGCAACTTCGGCCGCAAGTCGCTACAGGAGTTGGTAGAGGTGCTCGATGATCGTGGCCTCCAGTTCGGAATGGATGTAGATACGTACCTCGAAGAAATTCAGAGCTAACCTGCGAGCCTACGTGGACAGGCAGATAGGCCTGTGCCGGCCGCATGAATGATTGTATTTGACCTACTGAAACACCATGAGACATCGCAAGAAAGGAGCTAAACTGGGCCGCACCAAAGCCCATCGGAAGGCAACCCTCGCCTCGCTCGGAAGTGCGCTGATCGAACACAAGCGCATCACCACGACGCTTCCGAAGGCCAAGGCCCTGCGTCCATTTGTGGAGCCGCTCATTACGCGGGCCAAAGTGGATTCGACGCACAATCGCCGCCAGGTCTTTCGTCATCTCCGCAACAAGGATGCCGTCGATCATCTGTTTTTTGATGTTGCTGAAGTTGTGGGCGACCGTCCAGGTGGGTACACGCGTGTCATCAAGCTCGGGCGCCGCGAAGGCGATGGAGCCGAAATGGCCATGATTGAGCTGGTCGACTATAACGACGTGAAGCCCGATACGGGTAGCTCCCGCCGTTCGAAGACGCGCCGCGGCAGTGGCAAAGGTCGGCGTCGGAAGAAGCAGAAAGAGGAGGTAGAAGCATCGGATGCGACACAGGAAGAAGTAGCTGACCAGGAGGAGGCCACCGTTGCTGCTGAGCCGACTGAAGAAGTAGAAGCACCGGAAGCCGAAGCCTCAGATATACAGGAGGAGGTAGCCGCTGAGGCAGCCGAAGAACAGACTGAGGTTGCAGAAGCGAGTGAGGAACAGCCCGAAGCCTCCGATGAAGAGACAAAAACGGAGGATGAGGAGAAAAAGAAGCATTCGTAACGCTCCTCCCTGCAGCGTAGTACGAAATTGGCGTGGTGCCTCCGGGCATCACGCTTTTTTTGTTACGAACTCGCGCGGTGGACACAACACAGCATGATTGCGTAAAATGGGTTGAAGAAATTTAGCCGTCGTAACGCCTATCGTATGATACACTCAACAGCGATTCTGCAGGGCAACAAGCTTGAGGTCGAACCTGGCTATCAGGAGAGCCTTGAGGAACTGTTGGACCTGTGCAAGCAGCACCTCCCGTCCGTCGATGAGGAGATGATCAGGCGTGCTTTTCGGCTTAGTTACTGGGCGCATCGCAATGATAGGCGGGCGTCCGGCGAGTTGTACATAAGCCACCCATTACAGGTAGCTAAGATCGTTGCGCGCGATATCGGCTTCGACGATCTAACCGTTGCGGCGGCGCTGCTGCACGATGTGGTGGAGGATACGGAGTTCTCGCTTGAATTCATCCAGGAGGAGTTTGGCCCGCAGCTTGCTTTGCTGATTGACGGCGTTACGAAAATTAGCGATGTGTTCGAAAGCCGGACGCTTGGTCAGGCCGAGAACGTACGGAAGCTGATGTTGTCGATGGCGCAGGATATCCGGGTGATGCTGGTGAAGTTTGCAGACCGGCTTCATAATATGCGTACGCTGGAGGCGCTTCCGAGGGAGAAGCAGATCAAGAAAGCCACCGAGACGCGAGATCTTTTTGCTCCGCT
>SLED01000102.1 GCA_007124945.1 Salinibacteraceae bacterium
ACCTCGGGATGCGCCTCGTTATTGAGGGCGAGAACGTTGGCGAAGATCGCGAGACATTAGAGCTCGACGATGACGAAGATCGAACGGAGATCCTTGAGATATTCCTGTTTGCGCCGGGCGTTACGTCACAGGAAGCTCAACGCATTGAGGAGCTGCGTGAGCAGCTAAACTAACCGGTGACTGAAAACTCGTCGTGAGCACCGCGCCACCGAATCGTGCAGCTCAGCGTCGTTCTTTATCATCGCTGCAACTCTACCCCGAGCGATTCAAATGCCTTACGTGGAGAGCTCCCTTCGGCTGCTTGCATCCCCAGTTGCTTTTCGTATGCCAAATAAAAAACCCGCCGCACCACGAATGTGATGCGGCGGGTTCTATGTCGGGACGGCGGGATTTGAACCCACGACCCCTCGCCCCCCAGGCGAGTGCGCTACCGGACTGCGCCACGTCCCGAAATAAATTTTTCGGATGTTATGAGGAGACTCGGTCTAATCTCCTGACCTGCTCCTTCACGACGTTACGGATCGATCTGTTCCAGAATATCCTGCAGAAAGGTCTGGAGCTCCCGGAGATCCTCCTCGGACATATCGGGTAACGATGCTTTCCGCCCCCGCTCCAGTACCTGACGGGCTCCCGCAAGCGTGTATTTCTCCACTTTTAAGAGATGGTAAATTCGGTTCAGCGTTGCTATGTCATCCTCCGTGTACACGCGCCGACCCTGCTCATCTTTGGCCGGCGAGAGCTGCTCAAACTCTGATTCCCAGTAGCGCACCACGTGAGGTTCAAGCCCCAGGGATTCACTCACACTACCTATCGTGGGCAAGGGATCAGGCGATGGACTGGACATTTCAGCAAAGTTTAGTTGCATAGCGCGAATCAGGCAGAACCCTGTGTAGGAGAGTAAGGTTCGGGGGACGCAAACGTTCATAATCCCCTCCTACTGTACGTGCCGCTTCGCCAGAAACTTGCACCCTACCGGAGTGATCTCGCCCTGCTCAGTGTGGTCCTGATCTGGGGCGTCAATTTCGCCGTTTTGAAGGCCACGCTGGAGGTGATGCATCCGCACGTGGTCAATATCTTTCGGTTCTTCGTCTCGGTGCTGGTGCTCGGCTGGCTTTTCGGACATCACACGCAGTGGAATAAAGATAAACTCCTGGCGCCCATTCGCAATCATCCATTTGCGGTTATTTCGCTCGGATTGCTCGGATATCTCCTGTATCAGGTTTTCTTCATCGTCGGCGTGGCAAACACGACCGCCGGTAGTGCCGCCCTGCTGATGGCAGCCGCACCGCTGTGGACGGCCATGTTTGCGCACGTTTTCGGATACGAAAGATTGCACACCGCCGGATGGCTCGGTCTCTCGCTAACACTCTTAGGCACAGCGGTGATCGTCTTTGGAGGCACTGACGAAGTTGCCTTCGGAAGTGATGTGTTCTGGGGTAACATGCTGATGGCGTGCGCCGCTATTCTTTGGGGTGCCTACACGGCCTTCAGCAAACCCGTCTCACGCCGTGTCCATCCGCTTGGTATCGTTTTCTGGGGCGTTGTGGCTGCTTTTCCTTTCCTCGTCGGGATCGGTGTTCCCTATGCGGCGAATTTCTCCTGGATCGACGCGGCACTCTGGGTCTGGCTGGCCATTATCTTCTCTGGCGGCCTTTCAACAGGAATTGCTTTCGCAATTTGGAATACGGCTGTCAAAAACGTAGGGCCTTCTCAGACCGCAGTATATGGTAACCTGGTGCCGGTAGTAGCCCTGATCAGTGGACTCCTCCTGTTGGGTGAACCAATCTGGCTGCATCAGCTGCTGGGAGGCGCATTGATCATCAGCGGATTGTTTCTGACGCGATGGGCGCGGCGCGTTCGCGGCGAAGTGCCCACCCCAATGGACACCTAACCCTTCTCATTCCACAGTCAGTCGGTGGTTCGCTCGAGAGGCGCTCCATTATCACTTGCTGATCGATCTGCTACTTGCTCCAACTGACGCGTCAGCGGTTCAAGGAAATCCTCCGCCTCGGACAGGTGGGGTTCCACCACCTCCCAGGTTGCCGGGGCTGCCGTAGCCACTGGAGTATACAGGATGGAGGACTCCCGCGTCTCAACCCCTGGAAAGTCAAGGTGGCTGAGCGCGATCAGCGTAATGCTAAGCAGCAAAACTACCTTTCCGAGCCCAACGGCCCCTCCGGCCACTCGGTTTAGCGCTGAGAGCTTGAGGGCCCCCAGAATGGCCTCTACAAGCCGAATGGCAATGGTAATTCCAAGGAGGGCGCCGAAAAACACTACCGTAAAGGCCAGAACGATACCTGCGCCTTCGGATGTACCGGCGAGGTCGGCAACAATCGGGCTGAGCGGATACATCAGTTGTACACCCAGCAGAAACGATATCACTACACCGATAAGCCCACCGAGCTGCCGCACAACGCCCGTTGTGAAACCGCGAATCAACCCGAGCACGAGCACGAGCACTATGATAAGGTCCAGCATCTGGGCATCTTCCATCCTTTTCGCAGGGCGCGCCTTGCAGTTAGGATACCGTGGTAAGGGTTCAAACTACTACTGCAGCAAATCTTTTGCCACGCTGCTAATACGGCTGCCATCAGCCTTTCCTTTAAGTTTCTGCATGGCCTTTCCCATAACGCGGCCCATATCCTGCATGGAGGATGCACCGGTCTCCTCGATAATTTGCCTGACCTCCTGCGTCAATTCGTCGTCCGAGAGTTGCTCGGGCAAATACTCTTCGATAACGGCAAGCTCCTCCCGCTCTTTCTCGGCGAGGTCCTCCCGTCCTGCCGCTTCGTACTGCTCAATCGCGTCTTTGCGCTGCTTGGCAGCCTTCTGCACAACGTTGAGTTCCTCATCTTCTGTAAGACCATCATCACCGCGCTGACTCTGTATGGCTTTTTCCTGAAGATCTGCACGCAAGGACCGAATAGCGCGCAGCCTATCCTTGTCACCCGCCCGCATGGCCGACTTCATATCTTCTAAAAGACGTTCTGAGATCATGGCTTCCATGGCTTTTGATTAGACAGTCGTTGCGAGCGTTTCCTTCAGGCGAGATATGAGCTTGACGGGTGTCGGATCCACGCCGTGCAACATGGCAAGATAGAAGCTAAACCAATCACCCAGATGTATGATGGAGAGCATACGCGCGAGTGGGCTGCGACCCTGGCTGTGGACGTCTATCCACTTGGCTGCACGATCGTGCAATAGCTCTTTTGTAACCTCTGTGCGGCGCCGAACTGCGGCGTGGTCTCCACTATCATGAAGCATAACGATGCCAATCTGCCTGTGAATGGCTGACCTCTCCTCCCACCCCATGATTTCATTGTGGTTCAGTTCTGGCAATCGGTTTCCAAATGCAAGACGCTTCGCATTTTCCTGGATCTGCCCGCACCAACGCGTTCCTACTGGACGAAGTAGCCCGTTTCCCGTGTAGATCAGTGGGGTCAGATCCCACAACGACTCCGCAAGCTCATACCCCGACGACCGATCGGGATTAGCCTCCTGCTCAGCTAAGTCGTGAAGGAGCGCGATGGCTTCCTCCCACGCTTCCTCCTGGCTCTTGATGAAGGCGAGCCTTTCGGCGATGGTAACGAGTGCAGCGAACGAGTACCCAAGGGCCGCCCGGGGTTGCATGCCGCCCGGCATCACAACGACAGGATACCCGGCGTTCTCACATCGCTCCTGCACCTTCCCACCGGAAGTCAGCCCGATGATCGTTGCTCCACGCTTCTCCGCTTCGTCAAACGCAGAGAGCGTTTCCTCCGTGTTTCCAGAGTAGCTGGAGATGATAACGAGCGCCCGATCATCGACAAACGCAGGTAGGTCGTAACTGCGGTTCACGAAAAACGGCGTCGAGGAGGCTGGCGCCACCAGGCTGCACAGCAGCTCACCGCCGATTGCAGAGCCTCCCATACCGCAAATGACAACGGACGCAAATTCTGATTCCGGAAGCGCCGGCGACGCTGCAGCTGTGCGCCCCACGGAGAACTGATCGGGAAATGTGCGGATGGCCTCGTACATGCCATCGGGGTCCTGCGCCTTAATCTCGTTTAGGGTCATGAGGTAGGGATTTGTTAAGAGGATGCTGCGACGTGCGAGCCCCGTTCGGGCCACTCCTGGCCGTCGAGGCCCAGCGGTAGATGGCCAAGTTGCATCTCGAACCACTCGCGTAACTGCGCACGGACCTGCTGGGGATCGCGCGCCTCAAGTGCTTCTGTGGCTAACGCTTGTGCGTCTGCAAATGATATGCTGCGTATAAGACGTTTAACGCCGGGTATGTAGATGGGTGATGCGCTAAGCGTATCAACGCCGAGACCAAGGAAAATCGGCGCCATTACGGGATTGCCTGCAGCCTCGCCACACATGCTAACCGGAATATCATGCTCGCGGGCAGCCTCTACGGTCATCTGAATCAAGCGTAGCACCGCCGGATGTATTTCCTCGTAGTGCTTGGCTACGAGGTCGTTTCCCCGATCGACAGCGAGCGTATACTGGGTCAGGTCATTCGAACCGATGGAGAAAAAATCCGCGACCTCAGCGAACTCGGCCGCCATCAGGGCTACAGCTGGTACCTCCACCATTATTCCGACCGGGACGTCGTCTGCAAATGGAACGCCGCGCGCCTGCAGGTCTGCTTCTGCCTCGCGCACATGCCGGCGAAACGTCGTCATCTCATCCAGGCTCGTTACCATTGGCACCAGAATCCGCACGGGGCCATGGGCTGATGCCCTCAACAGTGCCCGAAGCTGGGGTCCCAGCAGATCCGGTTTGTCCAACAAAACCCTGATGCCCCGCCATCCGAGAAACGGATTTGACTCACGGTGGGCAAGCGGAAGCATCTTATCCCCACCAAGATCAACGACGCGGAGGGTTGTTGTGTGCGGAGCGGTTTTCTCGACAAGAGCTCGATAGAGCTGATATTGCGACTCCTCGGACTGACTCAGCGATCCCTTCATCAACAGGAGTACTTCGGTACGAACGAGCCCGATGCCGGTGGCGCCATGCTCCTCCATCAGGTCGGCTTCCTCGGAAAGCTCTATGTTGGCTTCCAGATTGAAAACTATCCCGTCTGTAGTTTTAGCGGGAAGTGGAGCGAGGGCTCGCTGCTCGGTCCTGATTTCCTGAAAACGCTGTTGCCGGTTTTGGTACTCGCTCAGGGTCTCGTCGTCAGGCCGCAAGATTACGCGCCCACGAATTCCATCCAGGATTACCAGGTCGCCACTGCATGCGCGCTCGCTGAGGTTATGTAAGCTTACGACTGAGGGAAGCCCCAGTGCGCGTGCCATAATGGCCACATGGGACGTGGCACCGCTGTAGTCGAGCGCGCAGCCGAGGATGCCCCGTCTGCTAAACAGCATCAGCTCCGCGGCTGAAAGCGTCTGCGAGATAACCACGGTATCGGGGGGAACGCTGGTCAGCAATTCCCCACGCCGGAGGTGTGTTATGAGCCGCTGCTGTACCTCGAGCAGATCATCCGATCGCTGACGCAAATACGGACTGTCGCTGGCCTCAAGCCGCTGACGGTGCTCCGTCATGACCCGGTCTATCGCGTGAGACGCTGACGCACATTTCGAGCGGATGCGCTCAACAACCGCCTCATACAGCGATTCATCACGCAACATCATCTGTTGTGCCTCGAAGATAGCGGAGCTTTCCGGCCCCAGCTTCTCCCGGGTGACTGAAATGATAGATCGCAGGGCCCGTTCTGCATGCTGTACAGCGTTTTCGAAACGTTCGAGCTCCTGTTCAACCTCCCCTTCAGGAATCTCTTTATCATCCGCATCGCCATCATCCCGGCGCAGAAGGTAAATCTCTCCTATGGCTATGCCCGGAGAAGCGGCTACCCCGTTCACCACGATTTCCTCGCCGCGGATTTCCGCACGGTCAGGGCGGTCAACCACGGGTTGCGTCTCAGCTCCTGATCCCTGGTATGAGTCTGGCGTCGCAGCCATAGTGCGTGGTGGGTGTTAGAATGAAATAATGCATTGCGCGAGCGCGGTTAATACTCGCCAAACCCATCTTCAAATAATTGAACCATTGCCTCGGCCGCTTTCTCTTCGTCGGGCCCATCAAAAATCAACGTCAGTTCAGCACCCTGTTCTGCTGCGAGGGTCATCACGCCGATAATACTTTTACCGTTGATCTCATAACCATCCTTCTTGATAAAAAAGTCGGACGTAAACTCTGATCCTTTTCGGACTACAATCGATGCAGGTCGCGTGTGCAATCCGGCTTCGTTCATGACTCGAACGCGTCGTTCAATCATGGCGCGAGGTAGGAGGAAGATTGGTGCACAAAGTGCGCGTTGTTAGTGTACGCGTTTCTGCAGTTTAAGTAGTAGCCAGTGCAGGGTAGCCCGTGCATTTCCTTCGGGAAGCACATCGAGATGCGCTACGGCTTGCTCCACGTGGTGACGTACCGCCTCTTCCGCGTCGGTAAGTACGCCGAGATTGCTCATCCGCTCCCGCGCTTCGTCAACCTGGTTTGCTCGTAACCCCTCGTTTGTTACGATGCGTTGAAACCATTCGTAGTCGCGTCCCTCGGAAAGCTCAAGGCTGCGAAGCAGAAGATAGGTCTTCTTTCCGACCATGAGGTCTCCGCCAATAACCTTCCCCCAGCGTGCATCATCGGCCATTAGGTCGAGCAGGTCATCCTGAATCTGGAATCCGCGGCCGACGTGGCGCCCGAGCTCGCGCAGCTCCTGAATCTTAGGTGACGCGGCATCTCCCAGTACACCGCCGAGCTCGAAGCAGCTCTGCAAAAGCGCACCGGTTTTGCGATCAATCATGTCGAGGTAGGCATCCACCGATACGTTGCTCCGTCGCTCAAACGCGGTATCCAGGGACTGACCCTCGCATAAAGCCGCCACGGTGCGGTAAAAGCGATGATGGACATCCGCCAGATTGGTAACGGACAGCTTTGAGAGCGTGTCATACGCCTTGGCCATAATCAGATCTCCTGCAAGAATGGCCGTCTCGGCGTTCCATACAATGTGCACGGTCCGGCGATTGCGACGCGTTTCAGCCTTGTCCATGATATCGTCATGGACCAGCGTAAAGTTGTGGAAGAGCTCCACCGCAAGCGCTGCCGGCATTGCTCGCTCTGTTTCAACACCGAAGGCTTCGGCTGTTAGTAAGAGCGTAACGGGTCGAAGGCGTTTTCCACCACCTTTTAACACATAGCGCACAGCATCGTAGAGGTCAGCAGGCTCATCCGGAAAGTCCAGATTCTGAAGCTCTGCCTCCACAACGTCTCTCAATTCTTCGAAGCGAACGGCTTCCAACGTTTGTGCGGCACTTGGCATGAGACACGGCAATACTGAAAAATGACAGCGGGTGGTAGCGTTCAGATATCCGCTCGCTCCTTTATCTGATGCACAATACGCTCGTATACTTCCTCAAACGTTCCTTCGCCATTGATTTCAACGAGCATTCCCTTTTCGCGATAGTATGATTCAACCGGCTGCGTTTCTTCTTTGTACACGCTCAACCGTTCGCGGACCTTTTCCGGCTTGTCGTCCGCTCGCTGTTTAATCAGCGAGGCATCGACGTCCGGTGGCGGTGGTTTGTGCTCCAGGTGGTAGGTGTCTCCGGTTTCCGCGTGGATACGACGCTTGGAGAGGCGGTCCACCAGCTGCTCATCGGGTACGACGAGGCTTACGAAAGCATGGAGGGGACGGTCGATGCCCTCAAGATACTCCTCCATCCACTCGGCCTGTTTAACCGTTCGCGGATATCCATCGAGGATGAAGTTGTCATTGCCCTGCGCATTAATCGCCTCTTTCGCCAGCTTCCACACTACATCATCCGGGACCAGCTGCCCGCCCTCCACATAACCGCGGACCTCCTGGCCGAGCGCACTTTCGGCACGGATTGCATTGCGGATAATATCACCGGTTGAGATATGTGTGAGGCCTTCACGTTTGACAAGTAACTTGGCCTGAGTGCCTTTTCCTGCGCCTGGCGGGCCAAATAATGCGATTCGCATGATGGTTTTTATGTTATGAACGAAGTGATGGGCGTGGTAACCGTGCTACGAGCTGGTACTGTCGGCGAAGTCCTCAAGCTCTTCCAGATTGAGACGTTGGAGTGCCGTTTGAACGGCAGATCGGATAAAGATAGCGACGGCGGTCTTGAGGGCCGTTACCACAAGCGATCGAACTCCAGAGGAATCGGTGTGGTCTGCTCCCCCATCCATGACGATAAGGGGTACGCCTTTCTCCAGCGCACGTCGTGTAGCGGCCGCTGCGTCCAGCCCCTCCTCCTCCATTAACCGCTGCACATCACTGGAAAGGGCCGATACATATTTGTTAACCAGCAGATTGTGAGCTTCGTCAACGTCGAACGGGTCTGCCGTCTTTCGGGGCTTGCCTACTATCCAGCCAATCAGTGCGCCCGCTGCCAGGGCTCCCGCGGTGGCGGTATAAGGACGCTCCTTGATGAACATGATGACCTGGTCTTTCAGCGAAACAGCTTCATTTTCAAGCGCGTCCAGCCGTCGCTCAATAGACGACGAGCGCGCTGCCAGTTCAGCTTCGACTTCGCCCTTCGATAGCTCTCGTTTCATGTAAACTCGGTTGCCTGAT
>SLED01000118.1 GCA_007124945.1 Salinibacteraceae bacterium
ATGAAGGTGTAGGACTTGAAGCCGTCAACCAGCACGTCGAGATTATCGAACAAAACGTCCTCCAACTCGCTGTTTTTGATGTTTCCCGTAGACACGAGCAGCAGTTTGTACGGGACGCCCCGGACAAGCAGCGAATCCACAAAATCACTGTCCTTCGTGACGACCACGCGCGCTTCTGTCAGCGATAGATGATTGATCGCTGCATCGGACGTACGGTTGCCGTCTGGAAGATCCAAAGTATGCACGGCGTCATGCCCATACCCCCGAAGTCGATGAGATATACGCCGAGGTAACTGAGCATCCACGAGAAATTTCATCGGACGAGAGGCTGGACACGCTTGGTCTGGCTAAGCCGGGCAGCATAGGCCAACACCGCCAGGATATCCTCCCGCTCCAGATCCTCGTAGTCCGCCAGGATTTCTTCAGTGCTCATACCGGCGCTCAATAGCTCCAGAATCATTTCGACAGGGTAACGCAGCCCCCGCACGCACGGCTTCCCGTGACATACGTCGGGGTCTATGGTGATACGTTCGAAGGACATGGGCATGAGAGGCCTATGTAAGCGTGATTGCGCTCTTTGCAACTCCTACCACGACCGGTCGATCCACAGATAAGGGTGGGCGCAGAACTGCGGCGTAAGAAACAGCCCTCTGACGCACTCCGACTCAATCCTGGGGGCACCGTGAATCCGCTTTACCAGCCAGAGCGTGGAAACGCGGAGACGGTGCATTTCCCCACTCATGGTCGCCTCATGGAACCGAGCAATTCAGACCGAAAGAGATTCTTCGCCTACGGATCAGAATGACGCAGGGAAGGAATGGGTGGCGAGGCTCGCTGCGTAAAATCCGCGAAAACACCTCCGGCCCGGCACCCGCCGGGTGGCATGTGTCCCCTGCGTGCGCTATCATTGAAGCGATATTCGGAATAGGACTCCAACGAACGTTACCATATCCCTTTCATGACCGGCGCTCTTACCCTTACCTCGCCTCGCCGCGCGTATATTGACGCGCTCCGCGAAGAATACGCCTCCACCATCACGCAGGTGCTCGGCATCGTAGGCTTCGCCCTGCTCACGGCCCTCGGCGCGCAGTACCGCATTTTTCTGTGGGAGGTGCCCATCTCGCTGCAGACGATGGCCGTCTACGGTAGCGGCCTCTACCTGGGCTGGCGTAACGGACTGCTCTCGCAGGTACTCTACATTTCGCTCGGCCTCCTCTTCCCCGTTTTCGCCGGCGAAGGGATGGGCGTAGCCTACTTCTACGCAGCCGCCTCGGCAGGCTATATCGTGGCGTACCCCTTTGCTGCGGCAGCCATCGGCTACCTCTCACGCAACTGGAAGACGTTTGCCGGCAGCACCCTCTCCATGGTCGTGGGCGCGGCGATTGTGTTCACTATTGGCGTCACCTGGCTGCATTTTGCAGCGGGGCACGAGACGCTCTGGGAGTCGCTCGATAAAGGCTTCTTCCGCTTTGTCTTGATCGACGCCGCGAAAATTGCCATCCTCGGCCTGCTGTACGCCGGCAGCCGCAAGGTAGGCTAATCCAGTCGCCATATATTTGAGCATTGGGCGCCATTCCTGCCGGGAGTGGCGCCTTTTTTGTGTGTAGCATTTCTGGAACTGCCCCGAATAGGTGCGGTAGCAAAAAACTCCTTCTGGCTTTTGGCGCCCCGTATGTATCGAAATGCTGTACGTGTCTGTCTGCTGATGTGCCTGCTACTGGGCCTACCGCAGGTTCACATCGCAAGTGCACAGGCAGACGACCCGGACGAACAATTCGCCCCATCCGCTTCGGTTCTGGATGACCCGCTTATACGTTACCAGGCCAAGCGCGGCCTGGATCTTCTGTACAACATGCGGTTCGACCGGGCCGCCACCCTGTTCAACCTGGTCGATCAGCGCTACCCCGAGCATCCCATCGGTCCATTCTTGACCGCGCTGAACACCTGGTGGGAAATCCTGCTCGATCTTTCGGACGAGTCGCTCGACGAGGATTTCTTCAACGCCATGCAGGAGGTGATCGACCGGAGCGACCGCATGCTGGACGCAGACTCCGAAAGCTTCGATGCAAAATTCTTCAAAGGAGCCGCTCTCGGATTTCGCGGTCGGCACCGGTCGAACCGTGGGCAATGGTATCGTGCAGCACGGGATGGCCAGCGGGCACTAAGCTACGTACTCAGCATCGCCGAACACAAAGATGAAAACATCGACTTTGGATTCGGCCAGGGCATTTATGAGTACTTTGTCGAAGCCATGCCCGAGCAATACCCCGTGATCAGACCGCTCATGGTCTTCTTCCCGAGCGGGAATAAAGAAAATGGCCTGGAAATCCTGCAGCGCATCTCCGACGACGGCTATTATACGCAAACGGAGGCTACCTACTTTCTGCTGCAGATTTTCCACGACTTTGAACAGGACTACGAACAGAGCCTCTACTACGCCAACAAGCTGGTAGATCGCCATCCGCAGAATCCGTTCTTTCGGGCGTACAAGGGACGCGTGCATGCTCGCTGGGGGCGCTGGACAAACGTGCAGGACACCTTTGGCAACATCCTGCAGCGCTATCAAGAAAATGAGCCTGGCTATACGGACGGCATTGCTGAGCAGGCTCTTTTCTACCTCGGTCGAGCGCACGTCGCACGCCGGTCGTTTGATGAAGCGCTGGAACGGTTTCATCAACTGGAGGCGCTCTCCTCACGCCATGAGCACGACACAAACTTCCGGGTGATGGGCCGGCTCTATCAGGGGATCGCCTACGACGGCCTGGGTGAGCGTGAAACCGCAAAACGACGCTACCAGGAGGTGCTGGAAATGGATGACCACGCCAATGCGCACGAGCTCGCAAAACGCTACCTCGACCGGCCCTATCAGTAAAGAGCACCGCTCAGGCGCCGGGCAATGACACGGCTCCGTCACAAACATTGGCGTTTGCGAGTGCGTTCCTTACGCAGGCTTGGTTGAATTGACGAGGTATGCCCATGCAGTTTAGATACTCGGAGTGGGACCCCACGCGGCACGGCTCGAAGAAGACGACCTTCGAGCAACTCATGGATCTGTTTGAGCAGCTGCTCCAGTACACGGCAGGCGATGCCGAGGAGGCGCTGCGATGGATGAACAAGCTCGATGAGAAATACGGCCTCACCGACGAGGAAACCGGGATGGGCGACTTTATCGAGGAGCTGAAGAAGCGTGGATATCTTCAGGAGGACCCGGCGGAGGGTACGATACAGATTACGGCCAAGGCAGAGGGAGCGCTGCGCAAACGGGCGCTCAACGATATCTTCGGGCAGTTGCGCAAGAGCAGCACGCGGGGCAATCACAAGACGCCGTACGCCGGTGCCGGCGACGAGCGCCTTCCCGAAACGCGAGACTGGCAGTTTGGCGACGATCCTCATCTTTTGAACGTCACCGATACGCTCTCCAATTCGTTTCGCCGAACCGGCATCGACAACTGGAGCCTCAACGAGGACGACTTCGTGGTCCACGAAACGGATCACCACGCCTCCATGGCAACGGTGCTCATGGTTGACCTCTCTCATTCAATGGTGCTATACGGCGAGGACCGTATCACGCCGGCGCGGCACACTGCCATGGCGCTCTCGGAGCTCATCATGACGGAGTACCCGAAGGATTCGCTGGACATCGTTGCGTTCGGAAATGAGGCTTGGGAGGTGCAGGTCAAGGACCTTCCGTACCTGGACGTAGGCCCGTACTACACGAACACCCGGGCGGGCCTCGAGCGTGCGCGCGACATCCTCCACCGCCGGCGCAACAAGAACAAGCAGATCTTCATGATCACGGATGGCAAACCGAGCTGTCATTTCGAAAAAGGGCGGATGTACCGCAACGCCTTCGGACTTGACCGCCGCATCGTTAACAAAGTGCTGGACGAGGCCGTCATGTGCCGGCGTGAGGGCATCACGATTACCACGTTTATGATCGCCAGAGATCCATACCTGCAGAACTTCGTCCGCGAGCTGACCGAAGCCAACAGGGGGCGCGCCTACTACGCCAGCCTGGATGACCTCGGCGGATTCATCTTCGAGGATTATGTGCGCAACCGGCGTAAGCGCGTTCGGTAAAGTGCGCAGGCTGTCATGCTCAACAATTTCCCTTCCCGTGTCTCGCTCCCCTTCCCGACATTCCGGCGCCTTCGATCCAAAACAGTCGCTCGGCCAGAACTTTATGGTCGATCCCAATACGATCCGCAAGGTGGCCGACACCTTACAGGCTCCTCCGGACGCGCACGTTGTTGAGATTGGCCCGGGTAAGGGTGCCCTTTCAGAGGAGCTACTCCGCCGATACACCACGCTGACGGCCATCGAGGTAGATCAGCGGGCGGTAAACTTCCTGAAGGAGCACCTGCCCTCGCTGGATGTCCGCCACCAGGATGTACTCGACGTCGATTACGCAGAGCTGGTCGAGGAAAAGGGCGGTCCGCTCCATGTGATTGGCAACGTGCCCTACAATATCGGTAGCCAGATTCTTTTCGGCGTGCTGGAGGCTGCAGCGCACGTGGAGGAACTCGTGATGACCCTTCAGCGGCAGGTCGTCGATCGCATCGTGGCCGAGCCGCGTACCAAAGCCTACGGCATCCTGTCGGTGCTGGTGCAACTCTACGGGCGGCCAACCCGCGCCTTTCGCATCTCGCGACACGTCTTTTCGCCACAGCCAGACGTGGAGAGTGCTGTGCTACGTGTGACACTGGATGGCCCGCTCTGGGATCTGCCTGAAGAAAAACGACCGCCGCTCGACTTCCTCCACTCCGTCGTGCGCACCGCATTTAACCAGCGCCGCAAAACCTTGCGTAACAGCCTACACCCGTGGACACGCGACCAGGGACTTTCGCTTCCGCATGACTGGGAGCGCCGGCGGGCAGAAGAGCTCACACCGGAGGAGTTCGTGACGCTTACCAAACACCTGCACGCCCAACAGGCTGATACCACGGCCGGCATTTAATCCCGGCACAGAGCGTGGCTACAACTCCAGCACATCAAGAAAACCAGCGACCCGGCGCGCATTCACGCCGAGATCGTCGCGGCCCACTCGGCTGGCACTGCGAATGTGAAGCGCCGACCGATCGTCGTGTGAGGTGACGGCGATGGCTACATCGTCGGTGAACACAAAGACGCGAAACGTAGCGTCAATTCGCCGCGCCTCATCGTCCAGTTCAAGGCTGCCCGCACCAATTTCTTCGAGCGCTTCTCTGGCTGCACTCAATACCTCATCAGGCTCCGCATCAAACCAGAGACTGATCCGGACGCAATTGGGTGAATCCGGGCATTCCTCCAGCGGCGTTGCCTCATACGCCCCTGCATCGTTCGGTAGTTCGGGCTCGCTGCAGCCCAGCAGTCCAAGCACAGATAGCCCCATCACCATGGCCATACATCCACGTAGCAGCATCACCAGACTCGTAAGATTAGTCAAGCGAGGAGGCCTGGATATCACGCAGTCCCCCATCGTCGTTATACTTTGAGGGGCACTTCACAAGGATGTGTTGTGCGATGAATTCGCCGTTGGTGCCCGGTCGACCCTCGATTACGAGCTGCTCCGCTTCCTCAAAGTTCTCTGGCTTCGGATTGGCGTAGTGCACTTCACGCACGTTCCCCTTTTCGTCCATCATGTGGAAGGTGAAACGGTTGAGCTCCCGGTCGTAGCTGACCGGCTTATCCGACACCCAGTCACCAATCACGTGGGCCTGTGCACCGGTTTCCTCGGCATCAGCAAAGTTCATATACCCGCCTACTTGCTGTCCAAAATTCAGAAACAGCAAGGAGGCAAATCCCAGCATCAGTACCAGGCCAACTACGCTTTTTACCTTCATAACTTCAGGAATTTACCGTTGCGTGGAGAGCTACACTACTCGTACGAGGCGTCTTCTGGAATGCGATCTTCCAGTTCCCGTTCCAGGTTATCGAGCCTTCGATCCGTGCGTAATAGAAGAAAAATGAGCCCGAACCAGATGATAAGGACTACAGCGAGGACGACGTAGAGCTTATCTTCGGCCAGCATTACACGTTCGATGCCCTCGGGCGCCCGGGTCGGTACTTCCGACGCAGCCCACAGCGTATCATAGATCGCCTCGGCTGTGTCGGGCGGCACCTCCTGCCGCGCATCCTCCATGGAAGAACTCATCGTAGACATAAGTATCGGCGGCTTCCGCCAGACTGTAAGGTTATTCGGAGTCGCCGTGCAGGCGAAGCTTGATCAGGGAGAACCGCACCCGCTGCGTGTAAAGTACCCAGAACAGGCCAATAAACGCAATGAAGGCCGGGTAAAGGACCCACCGCATCTCGGGCGCGGTGAAATCGCTGAAGGCCGGATTCCCATCAGCTCCCGGATGCAGGCTGGGGGCCTGCCGGGGCAGGATGAAGAGCAGAAACGGCACCGTCACCAGGGCAAATAAATTGTAGACGGCGGCAATGCGCCCCCGCTTCTGCGGCTCTTCGATGGCGGAACGGAGCACGAAGTAGGCGCCGTAGATCAGAAGCTGCACCGCCGCCATCGTCTGTTTCGGGTCGAAGTTCCACCAGATATTTGTGCCCTGATACCACGTGAAGCGCGCCCATACCATACCGGTAAGTAATCCCAGAATGCCGAACACGATGCCCACGAGCGCTGCCTCACGCGCCCGCACATCGCGAACGAGGTTGCCAGTTTGCAGAAACCGGATCGAGTGATAGGCCGAGAAGGTTACCGCAGCCATCAGCGTAAACCACATCGGAACGTGGAAATACAGATTCCGCGCGGTGTGCTCCAGGATCTGGATCCGCGGGACATCGATGAGGAAGCCACCGATCGCAATCGCGGTAACGGCAACAAGCACTATATTGCGGATGATGCGGTATCGACGCACGTTGACACCAGCGGGCCCACCCTGTACGATACGTTTAGCAAGTGTGGTCATACGAGAGAAAATAGTGCGTGGGTAGCGCTCCCGGCAGGGATTCAGTCGTACCAGACGTAATCGAACAGAACGATGGAAGCACTGATCACAACGCCGGCAAAGCCGATGAGCGTCAGCATTTCGTTACCGGCGGCGGCCCAGCCTTCCCCTCCCGGCAATGCCTCGCGCGTAGCCGTTACCACTGCAAGGAGCAGTGGAATCAACATCGGAAAGACGAGGACCGGTAGGAGCGGACCGCGCGTGGCGGTACGGGCGATGATGGCGGCAAGCATTGTGGTTGCACCTGCCAGCCCCAGCGCGCCGAGCACGATTGTGGTTAAAAGCAGGCTTACCGAAATCACTTCGATCCCGAGCATCACCACAAACGTGACCACCGCCACCAGGTTTAAACCCAGCACAAACAAAAAGTTAAACAACAATTTTCCGGCATAGACCATATCGCCCCGCGTGTGAAGCAGGAGCAACAATACGGTGCCGCGTTCCTCCTCGCTGACGAACGAGCGCCCGAGCCCCAGCGCTGCCGAAAACACAATGACGATCCACAGCAGCGCCGACTCAATGCGCGGAGTGAGCGCCTCCTGCCCAACTGAAAACGCCACAAGAAAGAGCGCCGCCAGCACAAACAGAAGGATCATGTTGATCGCGTACCGGCTGCGCAGTTCCAGCTTAACGTCCTTTTCGAACACCGCCCAGGCTCCCAGAATCCAGCGTATCATGAGCAGCAGTGGTCGATTTCCGGCGGTAGTTCGAGTGCCTGGCGGAAGTTCTCTACTCCCGCCCCATCGCCTAAGATAGAAGATTGAAGATGATCTGCTGAAGCACTATCCTCTATCCTCACCATTTTCAAAGCCGTAGGCTCGTTACTCGGGTCATCCTGATATGATTGATCGCGATATAGTTCGCGGCGCGCTACTGGGCACTGCTGTTGGCGATGCGCTCGGCATGCCCGTAGAAGGACTAAGTCACCAAAACGTTCGTACTTACTACAAAGGTATCAAGGAATTCCGGGCGGACGAGAAGCGTGGCGACCTCGAAGCCGGTCAGTGGACCGACGATACGCAGTTTACGATTGCGCTGGCAGAAGCGCTGACGGAAGCGGAAGACATTGGCGAGCTTCGCGACGCGGTAGAGCACTTTGTCGAGAAGCTGGTGGCGTTGCGGGCATCCCCTCGACGATGGGGAAAGACCAGCACGGGCGCGATTGACGCGCTGGCGGACGGCACTCCCTGGCAGAAAGCGGGCGTACCCGACCGCCCTACCAACGGCGCGGCTATGCGGGCAGCACCGCTTGGCCTCTGGTGGGCGACCACGGACCTCCCATTTACAGAAGCGGTGGACCGGCTCTTGCCGCTTTGCTCCTGCACGCACAAGGACCCAGTGGCTATTTCCGGCGCTCTCGGACAGGCGTACGCCGTGCGCGGTGCGGCCCTTTCCGAGCCGTCGTCTTTCGACCCAGAAAACTTCTGGAGCGAATTGATTGAGGCCGTCGCCTCCATAGAACGGATCACCGGCGAAAAGAAGCAATTGACATCCTCGCGGCTGAAGACCCTCACGGATCACCTCGACGAGTACCCGCTGGATCTTCAGTAACGATGCGACGGCACCTCCTCGATCGTGCACG